>NZ_JAKRNR010000080.1:0-1310 GCF_022346685.1 Sphingomonas sp. ACRSK
AGCTGGACACCCGCAAAAACCGATGGCGTTTCGGGGGCTATGGTGATTCATTGATCAGGAGCGATGATGGAGAGCCGTGGTGGATCCCAAGTCCCTGTTCAGTCTGAGCGACCATCTTGATGCCTTGGGCAAGGAGGGAGATCCGCTCGAGGTTTTGCAGCATACGGTGGACTTCGAGTACTTCCGCGCCTGGCTGGTCGAGGGGCTCGGCTACGGCGATGGTGCCAAGGGCGGGCGGCCGCCGTTCGATCCGGTGATGATGTTCAAGGCGCTGATCCTGCAGGCGCAGCACAACCTGTCGGATGCGCGGATGGAGTTCATGATTCGGGACCGGCTGAGTTGGCTGCGCTTTCTGGGACTGTCGCTTGGGGACCGGACGCCGGACGAGAACACGATCCGGCATTTTCGCAACCGCCTGACCGAGACCGGCACGCTCAAGCGGGTCATGAAGGCCTTCGATTGGCAACTGCAGAAGAGGGGCTACATCCCGATGTCGGGGCAGATCGTGGACGCGTCGCTGGTGCCTGCGCCCAAGCAGCGCAATACCGAGGGCGAACGCGACGCGATCAAGTCGGGAATGAGTGCGAAGGAAATATGGCCCGACGAGCCGAACAAGGCGGCGCAGAAAGACACCGATGCGCGCTGGACGCTCAAGATCGGTGGCAAGGTCCGATATCGCGCGGATGGCACGCCATTGCCCATGATCGCCCTGCCGGTGTTCGGCTACAAATCGCACATCAGCATCGACCGGCGCTTCGGCTTCATCCGGGAAATGGCGGTGACCTCAGCCTCAGCCGCCGACGGGCGTCTGCTCCGACAGGTCGTCAGCACGGATAATACCGGCTCCGAGGTCTGGGCCGACAGCGCCTATCGCTCCAGGCGCAACGAGAAGTGGCTGTCGGATCGCATGCTCACGTCCCGGATCCACCGCCGCAAGCCCAAGGGCAAGCCCATGCCAAGAGCGACTGCCAGGGCGAACGCCGCAAAGTCCTCGATCCGGGCCCATGTCGAACATGTCTTCGCGCATCAGAAGAACCGCTTCGGGCTGTTCATCCGAACCATCGGCCTGGCCCGTGCCGAAGCGAAGCTCACCCTTTGCAACCTGGCCTATAACTTCAACCGGCTGGTCTTCCACGAACGCCGGGAAAGCATGGGATGACTCTGCATGCAATCCGGCGAAACCAGCTCACACAGCCCGAAATACCGCCGGAAGGAGACTGACAGCGCGCCCATCATGGTCCCGCAACATCGAACAATGTCCTCGCCGGACGGACCGCTTCAAAATACGCGGTTTTTGCGGGTGTCCAGCT
>NZ_JAKRNR010000081.1:0-1280 GCF_022346685.1 Sphingomonas sp. ACRSK
TGAACCGCGCCGGGTTTGTCGGAGGCCCCAACTCCTGAGAGGAAGGGGCTATGACGAGCAAGACGACGAACAAGTTCTCACCTGAGGTACGCGCCCGGGCGGTGCGGATGGTGCTGGACCACGAGAAGGATCATCCGTCGCGCTGGGCGGCTGTGGTGTCGATCGCGGCGAAGATCGGGTGCGCGGGCCAGACGCTGCACGAGTGGGTGAAGAAGGCCGAGGTCGACAGCGGCACGCGCGCCGGGGTGCCGAGCGACGTCGCCGACCGGATGAAGGCGCTGGAGCGGGAGAACCGCGAACTGCGCCAGGCCAACGAGATCCTGCGCAAGGCGTCCGCATATTTTGCGATGGCGGAGCTCGACCGCCGAGCGAGGTGATGGTGTCGTTCATCGACGCGCATCGCAAGGTGTACGGGGTCGAGCCGATCTGCCGGGTTCTGCCGATCGCCCCGTCGACCTATCATGCTCACACAGCCAGAAGGATTGAGCCGACCAAGAGGTCGGCTCGGGCTCGGCGTGATGATGCGCTTGGGCCGGAGGTGCGCCGCGTATTCGAGGAGAACTTCCGCGTCTACGGCGTGCGCAAGGTCTGGCGGCAGCTGCGGCGCGAAGGGTTCGACGTCGCCCGCTGCACCGTTGCCCGCCTGATGCGGGCGATGGGCCTGGCCGGCGTGATCCGCGGCAAGCCGGTCCGCACCACCATCAGCGACAGAGCAGCGCCATGCCCGCTCGACCGGGTGAACCGGCAGTTCCGTGCGCCGGCGCCGAACATGCTGTGGGTGTCGGACTTCACCTATGTCGCGACCTGGGCGGGGTTCGTCTACGTCGCCTTCGTCATCGACACCTATGCCCGCCGTATCGTCGGCTGGCGCGCCAGCAGGACGGCGCATGCCAGCTTCGTCCTGGACGCGCTCGAGCAGGCGCTCCATGACCGCCGACCGGTTCATCGCGGTGGCCTGGTCCATCATAGCGACCGCGGGTCGCAATACGTATCGATCAAGTACACCGAGCGCCTGGCCGAGGCCGGGATCGAGCCCTCGGTCGGCAGCGTCGGCGACAGCTATGACAACGCTTTGGCCGAGACGATCAACGGCCTCTACAAGGCCGAGGTGATCCACCGGCGCGGGCCGTGGCGCAACTTCGAAGCAGTCGAGTACGCTACCCTTGAGTGGGTGGACTGGTTCAACCATCGCCGGCTGCTCGAACCCATCGGCAACATCCCGCCTGCCGAAGCCGAGGAGCAATACTATGCTGCCGCGGACATCATCGATATGGCAGCGT
>NZ_JAKRNR010000082.1:0-1227 GCF_022346685.1 Sphingomonas sp. ACRSK
TGACGGTCCCCCGGTTTCTCATCCGGGCGTGATGCGAGCTTCCGGCTTGCATCCGCCGGGGTTAACCCCGGCGGATGCAGCATATTCAGCTGGCGTCAGCCAGCCAAGAGCCGTGTGAGGACGGCTCTCGTTATAGTCCCGCCGCCAAGCCTCGATCTTGATCCGGGCATCAGCCAGCGACAGGAACCAGTGGCTGTTCAGGCACTCGTCGCGCAGGCGACCATTGAAGCTTTCGACGAAGGCGTTGTCGGTAGGCTTGCCCGGCCGCGAAAAGTCGAGCGTGACGCCGTTTTCATAGGCCCAGCGGTCGAGCGCCTTCGAGATGAACTCCGGCCCATTGTCCACCCTGATGGTCTTCGGCGCACCACGCACCGAAGCGATCCGCGCCATCGCGGTCACCACCTGCTCGCCCTTGATGCCCTGGTCGACGTCGATCGCCAGAGCCTCGCGCGTGAAGGCGTCGACCACCGTTAGCGCTCGCAGCCGGCGACCGTCGAACAGCGCGTCCGAGACGAAGTCCATCGACCACATCTCGTTCGGCGCCGATGCCGCCGGCTGGCGCTCGCGGTTCGCGGCGCTGACGTTGCGGCGGGGCCGCCTGAGCCGAAGGCTCAATCCATCCTCCCGATACAGCCGGTACACACGCTTGTGGTTCACGAGCCAGCCTTCCCGCCGCAGTAGAATATAGATCCGGAAATAGCCGTAGCGCACCCGTGCCGCCGCCAGATCGCGGATGCGCAGCCGCAGAGGAGCCTGGTCTGGCTTGTGCGACACGTAGCGCACCGACGAGCGGTCGACGCCGAGCGCGAGGCAACTGCGCCGCTCGCTGATGCCATGGGACGCCTGGACGTGCGCGACAATCTCGCGCCGCCGCCCAGGCGTCAGAGCTTTTTTGCGAGCACATCCTGCAGGATGTGCTTGTCGAGGCTCAGGTCCGCGACGAGCTGCTTCAACTTGCGGTTCTCGTCCTCGAGCTGCTTCACCCGCCGCAACTCGCCCACACCCAGCCCGCCATACACCTTCTTCCAGCGGTAGAACGTCTGCTCGGATACCCCCATCCGCCGGATCACCTCCGCCACCGGCGTGCCGGTCTCCGCTTGCTTCAGCGCGAACGCGATCTGCTCTTCCGTGTACCTCGACTTCTTCATGTCCCAGCTCCTTGCACACAGGCTTTAAAGGGCCGGAAAACTCTCACTCAGCTTGGATGAAAAAACAGGGAGAACGTCA
>NZ_JAKRNR010000083.1:0-1134 GCF_022346685.1 Sphingomonas sp. ACRSK
TGCCGCCTCAAGGACTTCCGCCGCGTCGCTACCCGCTACGACAAGCTGGCGGCCAACTTCCTCTCAGGCGTCGCGCTCGCAACAGCTATCGCGTTCTGGCTCTGAATGAGTCTCAACCCTAGGCCGGAACTCGTGCATGTCGCGTACGAGAGCAGCAGGATCAGTAAGCACCATTTCCTGTGGAAGGTTAGAATATGATGCAGTTAGAGGCCCTCGAACGCCGTAAATTCGCCAGTTTGAGTCTAGCTGAGGCGCACCTCCTTCCTTTCCACCGCCGCTACCCAAGACTATTTTTAATCTGTCCTTTGGCAACTTTTCGGTAAACCAGGAACTTAGTATTGTCCCCATACCAAGCATAATAACAGAGTCATTTCCATCAAAAAGACCTGGCAGGACACGATTCCAGAACCACTCGTTCAAGTCATCTCCAAAATTGCCTTGTCCATTATGTGGTTCGGAATATTCTATTTTCATAGCCTTTCCTGCATTTTGATATTACCATCAAATTTTATAGTTAATTATTTATAAAAGTTTTGGCTGATGCAGTTTAATTGTTACAAGATTTGGTAAAAAGTCAATAGTAGCAAACTACTGACATTTCTCGCAGGCATATCAACGACAGGGCTCGTTGAAAAAAATATTGTTTAATTTGTAACGGCCCCATTAAGCAAAGGTGGATAGATAGATTGGCGCGAATTGGCGTCGATCATGACCGTCTTCGGTCCGACACCTGTAGCCGCAGCCAGCCCTTCCATCATCCGCGTGAACACCCCCGCCCCACCCCAACGTTTCCACCGGTTGTAGAGCGTCTTGCGCGAACCGTTAGGCGCTCGGCGCATTCCGCCAGCGCATCGCGCTGCGGTTGACGAAACGATGCCGCTCAACACCCGTTGATCATCAACCCGAGGCTTGCCCGTGGCTTCTGGGAAAAGAACGGCCGCAGCCGCTCCATCTGCTCGTCCGTCAGCCAAATCGGTCACTCATCCCAGTCTCCTGGGGGTGTGGATCGGCGTGGAAAAGGGACCCCGGTAGCGGGGTGATCGGCGTCGAAAAAGGACCCCTCATCCCGGTGGTCTAGGCTGTTCGCTTGGCGGTGTGTCAGGCGGCGAGATCGGGATGCTGATATTGGATGCT
>NZ_JAKRNR010000084.1:0-1065 GCF_022346685.1 Sphingomonas sp. ACRSK
GAATGCGTGGCCGATCTGACACTGGAAAACCGTCTGCTCAAAAAAAGCATGGTCGCGGATGGGGGCAACGACGAATGAGATATCCCGCATCCGAGAAGCTCGAGATCATCAGAACCGTCGAGCAGTCGCACCTGTCGGCCAAGCGCACGCTGGACCAACTCGGCATCCCTCGTCGGACATTCTACCGCTGGTATGATCGCTACCTCGAAGGCGGGCCGGAGGCGTTGGAAGATCGGCCATCGGCGCCGAGCCGGGTGTGGAACCGCATCCCGGCGGGCATCCACGACCAGATCATCGAGCTGGCGCTGGAACAGTCTGAGCTGAGCCCCCGGGAACTGGCCGTGCGCTTCACCGATGGGCAGCGCTACTTCGTGTCGGAATCCACGGTTTACCGCCTGTTGAAGGCCCACGACCTGATCACCAGCCCGGCCTATGTCGTGATCAAGGCTGCCGATCAGTTCCACACGAAAACCACGCGGCCGAACGAGATGTGGCAGACCGACTTCACCTACTTCAAGATCATCGGGTGGGGCTGGATGTATCTGTCGACCGTGCTCGACGACTTCTCGCGCTACATCATCGCCTGGAAGCTGTGCACCAACATGCGAGCCGAGGACGTCACCGACACGCTGGACCTCGCCCTGGCGGCTTCTGGTTGCGACAGCGCCACGGTGCTGCACAAACCCCGGCTACTCAGCGATAATGGCCCCAGCTACATCGCGGGTGAGCTGGCGGAATACATCGAGGCCCGGAAGATGAGCCATGTCCGCGGCGCCCCGTGTCATCCCCAAACCCAGGGCAAGATCGAGCGCTGGCACCAGACCCTGAAAAACCGCATCTTGCTGGAAAACTACTTCCTGCCCGGCGACCTCGAAGCCCACATCGAGGCCTTCGTCGAGCACTACAATCACCAGCGATACCACGAGAGCCTGGCCAATGTGACGCCTGCCGACGCCTACTTCGGCAGGGCTCCGGCAATCATCAAACTGCGCGAAAGGATCAAGCGACAGACCATCGAACATCGGCGCTTGCAGCACCGCAAGTTCGCCGCCTAACATCAACCCC
>NZ_JAKRNR010000085.1:0-1060 GCF_022346685.1 Sphingomonas sp. ACRSK
CGAGGCTGTAGAAGATTTCGCCATTTAGGAGCTCGTCTCGCAGGGAGCCGTTGAAGCTTTCGTTGTAGCCGTTCTCCCATGGTGAGCCCGGTGCGATGTAGAGCGTCTTCACGCCGATCTGCCCGAGCCAGGCCTGGACGGCGGTAGCGATGAACTCGCTGCCATTATCGGACCTGATATGCGCTGGCGGACCCCGCTCGATGAACAGCTCGGCAAGTGCCGCAAGCACATCCTCGTGGCGGAGCCGACGTGCCACAACCAGCGCCAGACATTCCCTGCTCGCCTCGTCGATGATGGTCAGAATGCGGAACTTGCGTCCGTCGTGCGTCCGCGCCTCGACAAAGTCGTAGGCCCAGACGTGCCCCGGATACTCCGGCCGCAGCCGGATGCAGGACCCATCGTTGAGCCATAACCGGCCTCGTTTCGGTTGCCGCTGCGGCACCTTCAACCCCTCGCGTCGCCAGATCCGCTCCACACGCTTATGGTTCACCGACCAGCCGGCCGCATGCAGCAGTGCCGTCACCCGGCGATAGCCGTAACGGCCGTACTGCCTGGCCAAAGCGATGATGTCCTCGGTCAGCGCCTCTTCGTCATCTGCCCCGCACGGCACCTTGCGCTGCGTCGACCGGTGCTGGCCGAGCACGCGGCACACCCGCCGCTCGGATACATCCAGCACGTCCCGGACATGATCGATGCAGCGCCGGCGCCGTGCGGGGCTCAGAAGTTTCCCTTTGCCGCCTCCTGCAAGATCAGCTTGTCGAGCGTCAGATCCGAAATCGCACGCCGAAGCCGGGCGTTCTCCTTCTCCAGATCCTTCATCCGCCGAGCCTGATCCGTCTTCAGGCCACCATATTCCTTGCGCCAGCGGTAATAGGTCTGCTCGCTGACCGCGATCCGCCGGCACGCCTCAGCCGTCGTCCCGCCCTGGCCCAGCATGATCTCAACCTCACGCAGCTTCCCGATAATCTCCTCGGGCTTGTGCTTCTTCGAAGGCATTCGTCGTCCCTTCCTTGATCCAGACTGTCATAGTCGATGGACCACTCAGAAGGGGGCAGCTCAG
>NZ_JAKRNR010000086.1:0-1016 GCF_022346685.1 Sphingomonas sp. ACRSK
TGTTTGATCCCACGGTTTGATGGTGCGATCCTTTCGTTGGAATGGAAGGAAGCCGTATGGGACAGGTACGTCACGGGAGCGCCACGACCACGCACGCTGTCCGAGCAGCAATACAGCGATCGCAAGCTTCGCTCGCGACGCTGAGCCGTGAGCTGGGGATCAACCCCAAGACGGTGGCGAAGTGGCGTAAGAGGGCGACGGTCGAGGATCTGAAGACCGGGCCGAAGGCCCCTCATTCAACGACCCTGACCGAGGCGGAGGAGGCAATGGTGGTGGCGTTCCGTCGCCACACGCTGCTGCCGCTCGACGACTGCCTCTACGCATTGCAGCCGTCGCTACCGCACCTGACCCGCTCAGCGCTGCACCGTTGCCTTCAGCGGCACGGCATCTCACGGCTACCGGATGTCGAGGGCGACAAGCCCAAGCGTCAGCGCTTCAAGCGTTATCCGATTGGTTTCTTCCACATCGATATCGCCGAGGTGCAAACTGCCGAAGGAAAGCTCTATCTGTTCGTCGGCATAGACCGCACCAGCAAGTTCGCAGTCACCCAGCTGGTCGACAAGGCCGATAGGCGCACAGCATGGGAGTTCCTCGAACACCTGCTGAAGGCCGTGCCGTACCGGATACACACGATCCTGACCGATAATGGCATTCAGTTCGCCGAGCAGCCGCGCAACCGGAACACCGCCTGGTCGCGCCAGATGCGCTTCGACATGATCTGCGAGGCGAACGACATCGAACACCGGCTCACCAAGCCGAACCACCCGTGGACGAACGGTCAGGTCGAACGGATGAACCGCACCATCAAGGAGGCAACCGTCAAACGCTTCCACTACGAGACCCACGACCAGCTCCGGACGCACCTCGCCGACTTCATGGCCGCCTACAACTTTGCCCGCCGGCTCAAGACGCTCAGCGGCCTCACACCCTACGAATACATCGCCAAGATCTGGACGTCAGAGCCAGACCGGTTCATCGTCGATCCGATCCACCAGATGCCGGGACTGAACACCTAG
>NZ_JAKRNR010000087.1:0-955 GCF_022346685.1 Sphingomonas sp. ACRSK
CGCCTGTACATGCCAAGGCATCCACGAATTGCCCTTACCTCACGCTTGAGAGTCCACACCACCAACGACAACACTGGATCAGCCCGAAGGCCGACACGAAACTCGGCAGAGCAGTGTTACGTGGTATGCTCGGTGTGGATGTTAATCTCAGCCTTGTAAGTGACGGCACCAGCTCGATCCGCAGCGAAGCCCGAAAGCCTCTCACGAACCAAACCGAAGCCACCACGGCATCGATTTGAAAAACCCATTCACAATGTCAAACATCAAGGGAGACCTGGTCTCCCGTATCGGCTTACGCCGAACTCTTTCTCTTCAATCACTAGCATGTGCGCGGGGTGGGCATGGTGGAGCCTATCGGGATCGAACCGATGACCTGATGCTTGCAAAGCAACCGCTCTCCCAGCTGAGCTAAGGCCCCAATGCGCCAGGCAGACGATGAAATAGCCATGCTATTTCACGCACTGCCAAGCACGGCCGGCCTCGCTGCAAAGCGAGGTTCGACGACGCGGCTTTGCCACGGCGTGGCTTGCAGCACTCCCGATACGCGTGGTGGGCCGAGTAAGAGTTGAACTTACGACCTCACGCTTATCAGGCGTGCGCTCTAACCACCTGAGCTACCGGCCCAGCAGCGCCCGCTACGCTCGTCAGCGCGAACAACCGCGCCGTCAGTCGCGGCAAAGCCGCGCCTTATGGCGCGACACTGCCGCGCTGGCCGAGCTGCCTGCGTGCAAAATAGCTTCGCTATTTCGTCTCGCAGACTGCGCTAGTGATGAAGGGACATGAGGACGGCGGCAAATGTTCTTTGGAATGGAGGAAGCTCTTCCAGATGGCGTGCCATCCGGCGCTTTCCGCCGATATCCTTAGAAAGGAGGTGATCCAGCCGCAGGTTCCCCTACGGCTACCTTGTTACGACTTCACCCCAGTCGCTGAACCCACCGTGGTCGCCTGCTCCCCT
>NZ_JAKRNR010000008.1:0-134278 GCF_022346685.1 Sphingomonas sp. ACRSK
GAACCCCGCTCCCGCCCCGGCGGTTGGAGCGCGCAGAACCGAACTCAGGAAGGATCTTCATGGCCCAGGCCCCCGCTACTCGTCGCCGCACCGCGACCGCTCCCGCCCGCTCCCGGCTGATGACGGCCGGCATCGGCCTGCTGGGCGTGGCGCTCGGGCTTGGCGGCTGGCTGCTCGCGCGCCAGCAGCGCGATGCCCGCGCCGGCGACGTCGGCACCGGCGAGCACGTCCCCGTCGATCTCGCCCTCGACAAGCCGCATCCCGGCCCCAAGGATCGCGCGCCGGAGGCGTTCCGCCCCGATCCGACCGCGCCGGTCCCCGCCGGCGAGCGCGATGCGCTCCGGCCGGCGACCGGCCCCGCGCCGTCGCTGGTCCAGGACCGCGGCAGCATGCGCAGCCAGACCGGCAGCAGCAACGCCTGACGCCCAAGGCTTGCCGCACTGCGGCGCCGCCTCCGCTTGGAGGCGGTACCGCTCCCATACAGGGCCGATCGTTACGGGTCCGGCAGGTCGCTTCGGGTAATGCTGCGCCACGGCAGCCGCGTGTTTTGTTATCTCCTTACGCTTGACGGGGCGTATCCCATGGGCGAAGCAACCCGCGCTATGAAACGCTCCCTGCTCCCCACTGCCGCTGCGGCCCTCGCGCTTTCTCTTCTCGCGGGCTGCGAACAGAAGACCGAGACCGTCGACGCCCGTGCGCCGGACCCGATGGCCTCCCAGCTCGCCAACGCCGCTCCGGTGGAACTGCCGCCGGCGGTGAAGGCGACCAGCACCTTCCGCTGCAAGGACAACACGCTCGTCTACGTCGACTTCTTCGCGGGCGACAAGCTGGCCAACCTGCGCACCGAAAAGGGCGGCACCGCCGTTTCGCTCAAGGCCGAAAAGGCCGGCGATCCGCTCAAGGCCGATGGCTACAGCCTGACCGGCGACGCCAAGTCGATCACCCTCACCCAGCCGGGCAAGCCGGCGCAGAGCTGCAAGGCCTGATCCAACTTTCTCCGAGTCGGTTTCGAAGGGTCGGTGGCATGTGCCGCCGGCCCTTTTCCTTTGGGTCTCCAACCGGCTAGGCTTCCCCCATGGCCCCGTCCGTGCCCCTCGATCCCCAGACGGTGCTGCGCGCCTATGCCATGGGTGTCTTCCCCATGGCCGACCATCGCGATGCCGACTCGGTCTTCTGGGTCGAGCCGCGGCGCCGTGGCATCCTGCCGCTCGACGGCTTCCACTGCTCCCGCTCACTGCGGAAGACACTCGCCGCCGATCGCTTCCGCGTCACCGTCGACCAGGCTTTCGGCGACATCCTGCAGCTCTGCGCCGAAACCGCCCCCGACCGCCCGGAAACCTGGATCAGCGGCCCTATCGAAGACGTATTCCTGCGCCTTCACGCGCTGGGCTTCGCCCATTCGGTCGAATGCTGGGACGGCGACCGCCTCGTCGGCGGCCTCTACGGCCTGGCGCTCGGCCGCGCCTTCTTCGGGGAGAGCATGGTCAGCCGCGCCACCGACGCGTCGAAAGTCGCGCTCGCCTGGCTCGTCGCCCGGCTCCGGGTCGGCGGCTTCACGCTCCTGGACTGTCAATTTCAGACCGACCACCTCGCCACCCTGGGTGTCGTGGAGGTCGATCGAGCAGATTACTCGGTGCTGTTGGCCGCCGCGCTTGGCTCAGGAGCAGCCGGTCCCGACGCTACCGCGCCCGCCGACTCGCCGCCCGACTTCTTCGCGCTCGACCGGCTCCCGCCTGTGCTCGGCGCCGACACCGTGTCCGGCCCGGTTTCAGGGAAGCGCATCGTGCAGCTCTTGGGCCACACGTCGTAGATCGGGTGCTGCACCACGTTCAGCGCCGGCCGCTCCTTGAACAACCAGCCCGAGAAGGTGCGCCGCCAGCGCCCGTCTGCGCCGCGGGCGTCGAGCTGCACGAACGCGCCGGTATATTGCTCCTGCTCCCAGGGAGCCGTGCGCTCGCAGGCGCGCAGACGGACCACGGCATCGCCGATCCGCCGTGCCTCGCCCGGCTTCATGGTCAGCTCACGGGTTTCCCCGTTCCGCTTGTTCAGGAAGCCGATCACCGCGACCCGCTCCGCCATCGGCGTCGCGCCAGGCACCGCGACCGCGTCGCCGCTCGCCACGCTCACGACATCCGCTGCGGGCGCCGCGCCATCAGCAGCGTCGAACGCAACCGCCTCCGGATCGGGAGCACCGTCCCCCCGCTCAGCGCTCGGGCGCAGGTAAAGCCAGGCTCCGACCGCGATCAGCACCGCCAGTACCAGCCCGATCAGGGCCAGGCGGCGATTCACGCGTCGGGGCTCCACGCCTCGTAATCACCCGTTGCGCGAATGCGCTGGCCGCCCTGGTCCAGCGCGCCCGGCGGCCGCCACGCCAGCGGCGTGCCGGTGTGGTTGCCCTCTGCCGGCTTTTCCCAGGTACGGACCGGCGGCAGCGCCTCGCTCGGCAGGCCGTCGATCTGGTGGTGCAGCCAGCTGAACCACTCGGGCGGGACGAGGCTCGCGTCGTTGTTGCCCGCATAGATCACCCAGCGGCGCGGCTGGCCGTTCGTGTCGGAGCCGCCCTCGTAATAAACGTTGCCGAACGAATCGGTGCCCACCTTCTTCCTGCCGCGCAGTGCAAGCGTGGTGCCGATGGTGGCGCCTTCCCACCAGGTGAAGATCGATTTGAGCATGCCCATGCGCTGCCGCTTACCCCTGCCCGCGCCTGCCAGCAACCAGCTTCGAACGTCTCGGGGGGCGAAAGCGGGCGATCCGGCCATCTTTACTTGGCCGCGACGTCCTTCCAGCGCACCTTGTCGCCCTCGGCGATGCCCAGTTCGGCGGCACGGCCGCCGCGGATCTCCAGCACTGCGCTGACCGGCTCGCGCGACGATACAGGCGCTTCGGAAAAGGGAATGGTGTTCTCGGCAAGCGTCGCCACCGTGCCGTCCGCACGGATGAACAGAATGTCGAGCGGCGAAGGCGTGTTCTTCATCCAGAAGCTCGCCGCGCGCGGCGCCCCGCCACCGGCCGGATAGGGCGCGAACAACATGCCACCGTCCTGCGGGATGTTGGTGCGGTACATCAGGCCGTCAGCCTGCTCCTTTTCGGTACGGGCGACTTCCACGTCGAACCGGTGCGCCCCGCCAGCACTTTCGATGGTGACCTCGGTCCGGGGCAACACGCTCGTCGCATTGCTCGCCTCATTGCCGTTGCTCGTGCACGCACCGCACAGCGCCATCGCCGCTGCGACCAGCGCCGCCCGCACACCCTTGCTGATCACGCTTCCGCCCTCTCGACAACCACGGCGAGCAACCCGCGCTCGCCTTCCACCACCCGTGCGCGCATCGGCTGGTCGGGCTCGAGTTCCTCGATACCACCGCGCCGCAGGGTTTCCATATGGACGAACACATCGGCGCCGTCGCTTGCACGCAACAGGAAGCCATAGCCCTTGAGCCGGTTGAACCATTTGACGGCGACGGGCTCGAACGCCCCGGCGGAAGCGATCAAGTCGACGCGCTCGCTTCGCCCGCTGGCGCGCGGCCGCTGTTCCTCCACGGCTTGGGACAGGTCGATCGAGAGCACTTCGCGGGCCTGCATGCCGCGCTGCCGCCACGTGGCCAGGCATTCGACCCGTGCGCCTTCCGGCAGGGTCCGCCTGCCGTGCGGCTGAAGCACGGAGAAGTGCACCAGCACGTCCCCATGTTCCGGATCGTCCGCGACGATGAAGCCGAAGCCTCGCGTCACGTCGAACCATTTGACGACGCCGGACACGGCAACGGCCGCATCGGCAACGCCGGCTCCCCTCTCTTGATCTTCGCGCGTCTCGCCTTCGCGGTCGAGCGGTGCGCGCTGCGGTTCCGCACGCATCTATATTGTTCCCCCGGCTCGAAGGCCTATCACAGCTCCCAGCCCGATGGCGACGTTTTGTTTCGGTTTTCCTCGTCCAGAAGAAATCCCGTGTCCTCTCCCGGCGTGAGGCGCACGATCCGCCATGCGATCGTCGGCGCGTGGCCAGCCCGGACCATCGCGGCCACCTGCTTCCGCACGAGGTCCGGCTCCGGAGGCGACGGCGAAAACGGCCCTATTTTCCGACGCTTGGCGAAACGCAGTGCGCTCTCCGCCGCCTCATCGGCGCTGGCCCCCGCGACTTCCTCGATGTCGTCAGCCTCGACGCCCGCGTGCCGGAGGGCCTCTTCGACGCGGCGCACCCCCAGTCCCCGCCGCCCCATTGCGGAAGCCTTGTTCTCTGCAAAAACGCGGTCGTCGACATAGCGCAGCTCGGCCATGCGTTCCGCCAGCGAATCGACCGCCGGCGCTTCTGCACCTTCCCAGCCGCGCTCGCGCAGCTTACGGGCAAGATACTGGCGCAGCCGTGCGCGGGTGGTCGCGTACCGCTCGACATAGCGCAACGCCAACCGCTCGAGCGCCGCTGCGTCGAGCGGCTTAGGCGAGGCGGTGGGGCGGCGGGCGTAGGACATGCGCCATGTTTGTGCCACACTGGGCAGTGATTTTGAACGGGATTGCCGTGACGCCAGGCCGTCGCGCGTTCGCGCGCTGGATGGCGGGCCGTCGCCGCAGGGAGGACGCTTTTTGACGATGAACACCGATATGGAAGCAACGGCACCGGGTGGCACGCCCACGATCGATACGCTGCCGCGCCGTTTTGCCGACTTCGATACGCTGGGTGAGGCGCTGAATTACGCAGCCTCCGGCGTCCGCGGGCTGAACTTCCATGATGCGCGCGGTACCCTGATCCGTGCCTACCCTTATTCCGAGCTCCGCGAAGACGCGCTGACCCAGGCGCGCCGCCTGATCGCGGCCGGCGTTCGCCCAGAGGACCGCATCGCGCTGGTCGCCGAGACCGGCGCCGAGTTCGCGAGCCTGTTCTTCGGCGTGGTCTATGCAGGCGCCTGGCCGGTTCCGTTGCCGCTGCCCACCTCCTTCGGTGGCCGCGAGGCCTATGTCGAGCAGTTGCGCGTCCAGCTTTCGAGCTGCGACCCCAAGATGCTGATCTTCCCGCCCGAGCTCGCGCAGATGGCCGGTGAAGCCGCGCGTATCGCCGGCGTCGAAGGGATCGACTGGTCCGAGTTCGCGACCCGCGAGGCGCCCGAGGCCGAGCTGCCGACCGCCAAGGGCGACGACATTGCCTATCTGCAATATTCGAGCGGCTCGACGCGCTTCCCGCATGGCGTCGCCATCACGCACCATGCGCTGCTCAACAACCTGGCCGCGCACAGCCACGGCATGAAGCTGGTCGGCACCGACCGCTGTGTTTCCTGGCTGCCCTGGTACCACGACATGGGCCTGGTCGGCTGCTTCCTGTCGCCGGTCGCGAACCAGGTTTCGACCGACTATCTCAAGACCGAGGACTTTGCGCGGCGCCCGCTCGCCTGGCTCGACCTCATTAGCCGCAACACGGGCACCACCCTCTCCTATTCGCCGACCTTCGGCTACGACATTTGCGCGCGCCGCATGTCGTCGCAGACCAAGGCGTCGGATCGCTTCGACCTGTCTCGCTGGCGCGTGGCGGGCAATGGCGCCGACATGATCCGCCCGGACGTGATGCAGAGCTTCGTCGATGCGTTCGGCGACGCGGGCTTCCAGGCCTCCGCCTTCCTGCCCAGCTACGGCCTTGCGGAGGCGACGCTGGCGGTCTCGATCATGCCGCCGGGCGAAGGCATCCAGGTCGAGCTGGTCGAGGAAACCGAGCTCTCGGGCGGGGACCGCCACGGCGATCGCCCGCAGCGATTCCGCGCGATCGTCAACTGCGGCAAGCCGGTGCGGGACATGACCGTCGAGATCCGCGAGGAGGACGGCACCCCGCTGCCCGAGCGCGCGATCGGTAAGGTCTGGTGCAAGGGCCCGTCGGTCATGGTCGGCTATTTCCGCGATGAGGCCGCGACCGAGGCGTGCATGGCCGATGGTTGGCTCGACACCGGCGACATGGGCTACATGTCGGACGGCTATGTCTATATCGTGGGCCGAGCCAAGGACATGATCATCGTCAACGGCCGCAACCACTGGCCGCAGGACATCGAATGGGCGGTCGAGCAGCTGCCCGGCTTCAAGGCCGGTGACATCGCCGCCTTTGCGATCACCACTCCTGGAGGCGAGGAGACGCCCGCGGTGCTAGTGCAGTGTCGCGCGTCGGACGATGCCGAGCGCCAGCGCCTGCGGGAAGAGATCCGCGAGCGCGTCCGCGCCGTCACCGGCATGAACTGCGTGATCGAACTGGTGCCGCCGCGCACGCTGCCGCGCACCAGCTCGGGCAAGCTCAGCCGCGCCAAGGCACGCAACCTGTACCTGAACGGCGAGATCAAGCCCTACGACATCGCCGCCTGAGTTCCCGGCTGCCCGTCGCGAGAGCCGGCGCCCGGTGCATCCGGCTCGTTTTTGCATGCCGAGGGCCCTTGCCCCCGGCGGAAACGGCGGATACAGGGCGGGGCAATAGGAGTGTAGCTCAGTTGGTAGAGCATCGGTCTCCAAAACCGAGGGCCGTGGGTTCGAGTCCCTCCACTCCTGCCAGCACCTGCCGTCGCCTCGCCTGAGGCGGCGGCAAGGTCTCCCTTCAGCAGCATGATGCGAGCACGCTCGCCCGACCACCGCTGCTTTGCCGCCTCAGGCGGGCGCACTATCCCTCGACCGCTTGCCTGCCCTTTGCGGGCCGCCTAGGAAACCCGCGCCTGACGCGACCGCGACGGGTTTCCGGCACGCCTTCCGGCATGTCGCCTGCCTTTTTCCAGGACCTGTCGATGTTTCGCGCGCTCTACGACTGGACGCTCCGCCTCGCCAACCATCGCCACGCCGTCCGCAGCCTGGCGGTGGTGTCGTTTTGCGAGAGTTCCTTCTTCCCCATCCCGCCCGACGTGGTGCTCGTCCCGGTGGTGCTGCAGCATCGCGAGCGCGCCTATCGCATCGCCGCGATCTGCACGATCGCTTCCGTGCTTGGCGGCGCGTTTGGCTATGCGATCGGCTATTTCCTGTGGGACAGCCTGGGCCAGTGGCTGATCCACCTCTACGGGCTTGAGGACAAGGCACACGAGTTCCAGGCCTGGTACGCGCAGTGGGGCGCGGCGATCATCCTGATCAAGGGCCTCACCCCGATCCCGTTCAAGCTGGTGACGATCGCCAGCGGCCTGGCCAAGTTCAACTTCGCCGCCTTCATGGCCGCGGCGTTGGTCACCCGCGCCTTCCGCTTCTTCCTGATCGCGTTCCTGCTCAAGCGCTATGGCGCTCCCGTACAGGCGTTCATCGAGCGGCGGCTGAACCTGATCGGCATCGCCGTGCTGGTGGCACTGGTCGGCGGCTTCCTCGCGGTAGGGCTCCTCTGACAGCAGGGAAGAGGCCGCTGCTGGCCCTTCCCATCCATCGCTTGCACCGTGCAGGCTTCGTCGCTAGATACCAGACCCAATCCGACAGCGTGGATGGCCTGCGCCGGTTCCTTCGGAAAGGAACCGGGCAGCGGACCCTTGCCCCGCGGTCGGTGACGCACAAGACTTTCAGGTGAAACAGTGGCGAAGACATCTCCGGCAGAGTTCATCCGCCAGGTTCAGACCGAGACCAAGAAGGTCACGTGGCCGACGCGCCGCGAAACGGTCATGACGGCGGTCATGGTGGTCATCATGGCAACGCTGCTGGGCGTCTTCTTCTTCGCGGTGGACTCGGCGTTCGACGCGATCGTGAAGATGCTGCTGAGCCTGGCCGCCTAAAGGATACTGCATGTCGCGCTGGTACATCATCCACGCCTATTCGGGTTTCGAGAACAAGGTTCGCGACCAGATCCTGGCCGACGCCACCCGCCTCGGGCTCGACCGGCTGGTCGAATCGGTCGAGGTGCCGGTGGAGACCGTGACGGAGGTTCGTCGCGGCAAGAAGGTGCAGTCGGAGCGCAAGTTCTTTCCGGGCTACGTCCTCGCCAAGCTCGACATGAACGACGACGTCTATCACCTGGTGAAGAACACGCCCAAGGTGACGGGCTTCCTGGGTTCGTCGGGCAAGCCGCAGCCGATCAGCGAGGCCGAGGCCGCGCGCATCCTGAACACCAAGCAGGAAGCCGCCGCTGCTCCCAAGCAGAAGATCAAGGTCGATTTCGAGATCGGCGATTCGGTGAAGGTGCTCGACGGCCCATTCGCCAGCTTCAACGGGCTGGTCGAGGAACTCGACTTCGACAAGTCGAAGGTCAAGGTGTCGGTGTCGATCTTCGGTCGCGCCACGCCTGTGGAACTGGACTTCGAGCAGGTCGAGCGCAGCAAGTAAGCTTCGCACGATCGCACTACGCGGTCGCGTCCTCACCGTACGAACAAGAAAGGCCGGAGCTTCATGCTCCGGCCTTTCTTTTGCGTCACCAGCCTGCGCTCAACGGAACTGCGCCTAGGCGACGCTGGTGGCCGCGAGCCACGCCTCCGCCTTGTCGAGCGCCCATTGGTCGTCGACGTCGATCCAGTCGAGGTCGCTGCAGTCGGTCACCCGTGCCTCGCCATCGCGGGAAAGGGCGCGCATCCCTTCCGTCAGCGAGGGCGCCGCGAGCGTCCGTAGCGAGGCGAACAGCCCCGCCCCCACCGCAAACACGCCCGTGTCGAAGCAGTCGTAGGGATGCAGCCCCTTGCCGATCGCGACGATGTGCTCGCCCGCGGTCTGCACGCGCGTCACGTCGTCCAGGTCGATCCAGTCGCTGTCGAGCCGCCGGTCGATGCCCAAGCGAGCGCCGGTGGTCGCCTCGCCCGTCTCCGCCATCCGTCGATAGAGGGCCGGGTCGACAAGATGATCGCACATGGCGAGCAAGGCAGGCGCGCCGGCGACATGCCGCTCTGCCGCCAACACGGACACGCCATTGGGCTGCCGATAATCCTCGACCCGGACCGTCTCGACGGCGAGCGGCCAAGCCCGCTCGCCGAGATGGGATTCGATCTGCTCGGCACCATAGCCGAGCACGACCACGACGCGCGCCATGCCTGCCTCCGCCAGCCCCGCAATCGCGTGATCCACCAGGGGGCGGCCCCCGACGGTACACAAGGGCTTGAACGGCGCTGCGGAACGCAGCCGGCTTCCTTCACCGGCTGCCAGCAGGATGGCGGTGTCGATCACCTCAATGGGCCGCGACGAACGCTTCCACCGCCTGCTGGGCGAGGTCGTCGGTCATCTGCGTGCGCGGATGCTTGCAGAAATAGGCGGAGGCGCCGTCGATCGGACCGGCGAGGCCCCGGTCCTTCGCCAGCTTGGCGCAGCGGATCATGTCGATCGCGACGCCGGCGCTGTTCGGGCTGTCCTCGACCGAAAGGCGCAGTTCGAGGTTCATCGGCACGCCGCCGAACATCGAGCCTTCCATGCGCAGGAAGCAGATCTTGTTGTCGTTCTGCCAGGGCACATAGTCGGACGGGCCGATGTGGACGTTGTCCTCCTCGAGCCGCTCGGCCGCAACCGACTGCACTGCCTCGGTCTTGGAGATCTTCTTGGACTCCAGGCGGCGATGGTTCGACATGTTGAGGAAGTCGGTGTTGCCGCCGGTGTTGAGCTGATAGGTCCGCTCCAGCTTCACGCCGCGCTTGGCGAACAGGTCGGTCAGCACGCGGTGCACGATGGTCGCGCCGAGCTGCGCCTTGATGTCGTCGCCGACGATCGGCACGCCCGCATCCTCGAACCGCTTCGCCCATTCCGGGTTGCTGGCGATGAAGACCGGGATGTTGTTCACGAAGGCGACGCCCGCCTCGATCGCGCATTCCGCGTAAAATTCGGTCGCGGCCTGCGAGCCCACCGGCAGATAATTCATCAGCACGTCGGTGTTGGTCGCGCGGAGCGCTGCGACGACCTCTTCCTTCGTCGGCTCCTTCGCGTCGGCGAGCAGGAAGGTGCGGTCGTCCTTGTACTCGGACATGTGGTCGGCGACGCCGTCCAACACCTTGCCCATCTGAACGATCGCGCCAGTCGGCTCGACTTCGGCACAGAAGATCGCGGTGCAGTTCGGCTTGGCGAAGATCGCTTCCGCCACATCCTTGCCGACCTTGCGCTGGTCCACGTCCCAGGCGGCCACGACCTTGATGTCGCTCGGGCGGTAGCCACCAAGGTCCCAATGCATCAGGCCCGTCCGCTCGTTGGCGCCGTCGCGATAGTGGGAAAGTCCCTGAACGAGGGAGCTGGCGCAGTTACCGACGCCGACGACTGCGATGTTGATGCTCGGCATTACTTCTTCACGTCCTTCGACTGGATGATTGGAATAGAGGAAAAGGCGCGCTCCACCGGAGACGCGCTGCGGGCTAGTCGGGCCTCGACGCTGCGATGCCAGACCAGCCCGATGATCAGAACAAGGGTGAGCGGTCCGATCTCGAACCACCAGAACAGCCGCGGATCGCCCGCCAGACACGCGACGAAGATCGCTCCCACCCGCGTGTTGGCGGTCAGCAACCGCATCAACCGCATCGGCCGGGCCGCCTGCTGGCCATAGGCAGCCGCAAGCCGCGCGGAGTCGCTCCGGTTGCGGAGGGCGTCGTCGAACGGGCGGGCGAACCGATCGACCGTCCCGGCAATGCCGTCGTAGAACCGGACAAGCGGGTTGCGACTGGGTTGCGGGGGCGCCGAGGCCAATCCCTTGCACCGGCGGTGGAAGCGCGCGCGCTCCCCTTCGTAGAGGTTGGATTGCAGCGCGTGCGCAACACCTGCTGCAATGGCCAGCAACCAGCCATCGAGCGTGCCGATCGACGAGGCGAGAACCAGGTAGATCAGAATGAAGACGCCATGATCGCACAGGCCGTCGAGCGCCCGTCCGAGCGGGCTCGCCGTGCCGGTCGCCCTCGCGATCATGCCATCGAGTCCGTCGGCGATCAGCCAAGCGACCGACAGCACCGATCCCGCCACGACGAACGGCCAGTGTTCCCAGCGGCCGAAGGCGAGAGCGGCCAAGACGCCGAGCGTCAGCCCCCCGACCGAAACGGCGTTTGCCGAGATGCCCCGGGCGATGAACCAGGGCAGCAGCATCCGCCCCGCGGGGTGTATGACCCACAGGTTGGTAGGATCCTCGATCCGGCGATCGCGTGACTGGTCCGGTGGAGGGGGGGTCATCGAAATGTCACGTACAGGTGCATCGGCCTTTCCAGCAAGCAGTTTGCGACGAGGCATCAAGCACTCAAGCCTTGAAGTGGACGCGGCACTGACAGCGGGGCATGAATACCGGAGGGTTTTGCAGGCCGTTTTCGACATCGTCGCCCGATCCGCACCATTCGCATGCGAGACTCTGCGGGAGATTGGTCTAAAGGGCTCCCTCTCCGGTCGCGACGGTCGCGACCCATGACGGACTAGACATGGCAGGGTACAAGACTCCCGATTTCTCCGAACGTGCAGCCGCATCGCGTGCCGCCAAGCAGACGGCGCTCGAAAAGCTCCGCAACAAGCCCGCCGCGGATCCGGCGACCATCGCGGTGCGCGAGGCGACCCAGGCAGCCCGCAAGGCTGCCGCGGCCGAGCGTCGTGCCGAGCGCCTGAAGGCCGCCGAAGCCGAGAAGGCAGCGAAGCTGGCCGAGGCGGAGGCAGCCCGTGCTGCCCAGGCACCTGCTGCGCCCAAGCCCCAGAAGACGGCGGAAGAGCTGAAAGCCGCTCGCGACGCCCGCTACGCTGCGCGCAAAGCCCGCAAGCGGTGACTCCGCGCGAGCTGATCGGAGTCGCCGAGGTCCCGGGAGGGCCGCCGCTGCGGCTGGTCCGCCGCGGCGGCGACTTCATGATCCTGCTCGAACGCAATGAGTTGATGAGCAGCCGCATGCGGGGATCCGAGGTCGCGCTGGGCACCATGACCTGCGATCGACTCGGCGCGCGCCCGGCACCGCGGCTGCTGATCGGCGGCTATGGCATGGGCTTCACGCTGCGTGCGGTGCTCGGCCTGGTAGGTCCCGACGCCCAGGTGACCGTTGCCGAACTGGTGCCCGGCATCATCGAATGGGCGCGCGGCCCGATGGCGGAACTCGCCCAGGGATGTCTGGACGATCCGCGCGTCACGATCCGGATGGGCGACGTGGGCGCGGCGATTGGCGAGGCTGCAGCAGGCCCCGAGCGCTATGACGCGATCCTGCTGGACGTCGACAATGGTCCGGACGGTCTTACCCGGCAAGAGAATGACGGCCTGTACACGGCGCGCGGGCTGGCGCGGGCGCGGGCAGCCCTACGACCGGGCGGCATCCTCGCCGTGTGGTCGGCCGCGCCCGATCCGGCATTCGCACGGCGACTTGCCCAGGCGGGCTTTGCCGTCGACGAGGTCCGCGTCCGCGCCCGGGAGAATGGCAAGGGACCGATGCACGTCATCTGGTTCGCACGGGTCTGAGGCTCCGGCACGGCCAATTGCCTTTCGCCCCGGCTTCGGCTATGCGCGCGCCTTCCAACGTCATGCGTGGAAAACTTGCGGGAGGCGTCTGTCCATCGGACGGCCGATCGAACCGCTAAACTTGAAACGGGCGAGGTCGCCAGACCCTGCCCCGCTACAGAGTGAGAAACATGGCAAAGAAGATCACCGGCTATATCAAGCTGCAGGTTGCAGCTGGTGCCGCCAACCCGTCGCCGCCGATCGGCCCGGCGCTGGGTCAGCGCGGCGTGAACATCATGGAATTCTGCAAGGCGTTCAACGCGCAGACCGGCGACGTCGAGAAGGGCACCCCCCTCCCGACCGTCATCACCGTCTATGCCGACCGCTCCTTCTCGTTCGAGACCAAGACGCCGCCGGCGACCTACCTTCTCAAGAAGGCGGCGAACCTGAAGTCGGGCTCCAAGGAGCCGGGCAAGGTGACCGCGGGTTCGATCAAGCGTTCGCAGGTGGCCGACATCGCCACCGCGAAGATGAAGGACCTGAACGCCAACGACATCGAGGCAGCGACCAAGATCATCGAAGGCTCCGCCCGCGCGATGGGCCTCGAAGTGGTGGAGGGCTGAGATCATGGCCAAGCTGACCAAGAAGCAGAAGACCTGGACGATCGACAGCGAGAAGCTGCACGGCGTTGACGAAGCGATCGCGCTGGTGAAGTCCAACGCGACCTCCAAGTTCGACGAGACCGTCGAAGTCGCGCTCAACCTGGGCGTCGATCCGCGCCACGCCGACCAGATGGTCCGCGGCGTCGTGACCCTGCCCAAGGGCACCGGCAAGACGGTGCGCGTGGGCGTGTTCGCCCGCGGCGCCAAGGCTGAGGAAGCAACCGCGGCCGGTGCGGACGTCGTCGGCGCCG
Organism: Sphingomonas sp. ACRSK; assembly: GCF_022346685.1. Taxonomy (NCBI): domain Bacteria; kingdom Pseudomonadati; phylum Pseudomonadota; class Alphaproteobacteria; order Sphingomonadales; family Sphingomonadaceae; genus Sphingomonas; species Sphingomonas sp. ACRSK. Next base: position 13,176 of record NZ_JAKRNR010000008.1, read on the forward strand.
AGGACCTGATGGAAGCCATTCAGGGCGGCAAGATCGACTTCGATCGCTGCATCGCCACCCCGGACATGATGGGCCTGGTCGGCCGCCTCGGTAAGGTGCTGGGCCCCAAGGGCCTGATGCCGAACCCGAAGCTCGGCACCGTGACCATGAACGTCGCAGCCGCCGTGGAAGCCGCCAAGGGCGGTCAGGTCGAGTACCGCGTCGAAAAGGCCGGCATCATCCATTCCGGCATCGGCAAGGCATCGTTCCCGGCCGAGGACCTGCGCGCGAACTTCGACGCGCTGGTCGACGCAGTGGTCAAGGCCAAGCCGACGGGCGCCAAGGGCAAGTACCTCAAGAAGGTCGCGCTCTCGTCGTCGATGGGCCCGGGCGTGCGGGTGGACGTGGCGGAAGTCGCCACCGCCTGATCCCTTCGGGACTCGATACAAACGGAAAGGGCCGGGAGCGATCCCGGCCCTTTTTTTGTGCGGCCGGCAGCAGGCCGCTGCGGCCCCTTACGCTGCTCCCTTGCCAGCGCTGCATCCTCCCCTGCCCGGACGCCTCTCGTCCATCTACCCGGCAGTAAGGGTCAGCAGGGCGCCGTCTTCAGCGGGACCCTCAACTGTGGGTCGGCGCGAGCATCCAGGGCGCCTGCCATGAAAAAAGCCGCCCGGGTCTCCCCGGGCGGCTGATTTGATCGTCCAATCTTCGCGGATCAGAACTTGGCGGTCGCCGAGACCCGGAAGAAGCGGCCCAGGATACCCGAGAAGTAGGTCTGGGTACCGAACCCGCCGGCCGGAACCGGATAGGGTGCCGACTTGTCGAACACGTTGTCGACGATCAGCTTCAGGCCGAACTGCTCGTTCACCTTCACACCGACGGTGGTGTTGAACAGCCACCAGTCGCCCACGCCGCTGATGTTGCGGGCATTGTCCGCCTCGTCAATGTCGAACTCACCCTTGCCGGTGTAGCGAGCCTGGAACAGCAGGTTGAAGCTGTCGCTCTCGTAGGTGAGGTTCGCCGTGCCGGAGTGGCGCGGATAGCCGACTTCACCCGCGAAGTGATTCACGTCGCCGGTGCCGACCTGGGTTTCCAGCTTGTCACGGTAGAAATAGTTCACCGACAGGCCCACCGTTCCACTGCTGTCCAGCCCGACGCGCGTAAGCGGCAGGCGGTAGGCCGCGGTCGCCTGCAACCCTGCCGTCTTGTAGCTTGCAGCGTTGTAGTAGCCCTCGTTGATGTTCGTCACCTGACCGTCTGCATCGCGGGTGACCAGGCTGCAGAAGCTGTTCGGGAAGTCCGCCGAGTCATAGCAGGCGTTGAGGATGTCCTCGCCGCCCAAGGACGTGATCGCATCCTTCAGCTCGATGTTGATCCAGTCGACTGCAAGCGTGAAGCTGCGCGCGAACCGGGGCTGGATGATGGCACCGACGGTCCAGCTATTCGCCTTCTCGTTTTCGAGGTTCGGGTTACCCGAAACCGTGACCGGGATGGTGAAGTTGCTGAAGTTGGAGTCGAAGGTTGCCGGGTTGATACCCGCGGCACGGCAATTCGCTTCACGAACCGCAGGGTTCGGCCCGCTCTGGTAGTAGCGCTGATCACACGGATCGGCGCCGCTGTCGAACGCACGCGAGGTGGGGTTGAACACTTCGGTGATCGCGGGCGAGCGGATGGAGCGGGTGAAGTTGCCGCGAATGGTGAAGTCGCGGATGAAGCCGATCCGGCCACCGGCCGTCCAGGTCAGATCGCCGCCCGAAAGGGAGTTGTCGACGTAGCGCGCCGCGCCATCGAACTCGAGCGTGTTCAGCCAGCTCAGCGCGTTCTTGCTCGAAACGAACGGGATCACCAGCTCGCCGAACACCTCGTTGGTGTGGAACTTGCCGCTGATCGGGTCGATCGGGATCGTGCGGCCGTACTGCACGCGCGAGCCGTCTTCCTGCTCCTCGCCACGATAGAAGTCGCCCGGATCGAACGAGGTCTTCTCTTCGCGATGCTCGTAGCCTGCCGAGATGTTCACGTCGTTGCCGAACAGCGTGAAGATCGGTCCGGTCACGTTGGCGTTGAACACCAGCTGCTCGTTGACCGACCGGGGCGTGGCGATCGCGAAGATGTAGTCGCGAGCGGCCTGGCTGGCCTGGCCACTCCCCAGGATGTTGAGCGGCGCGCAGGTCGATCCGATCGTTTCGATGCTGGCGCTGGTGTAGCCGGGCCGGCACACGATGTTGCCGCTGGCATCCACCACCGCGTCGAGCGCGTTGGCGAAGTTCTGCTGCACCAGTTCGTAGTTGCGGCCCTTCGTGACGGAGCGGCCGTACACCGCTGACGCTTCCCAGTTGAAGCGACGCTCACCAATGTTGAAGCCACCGTCGAACCCGCCGACGAAGCGGTAGGTTTCCACCGTCGCCTGCGAACGGCCGGTCGTGAGGTCGTTCAGCGCCCGGCCCAGGTAGAATTCCTCCTGGCCAGGCTCAAGGTTGGCGGCGATCGTCGCGCGATCTGCAGCGCTCAGGTACGGATTGTTGAGGCTGAGGATGATGTTGCCATCCGCGGTCCCCGCGTCGTCGAACAGCCAGGTGTTGTAGTTCGGCTGGTCGATCAGGTTCACGCCCTTGCTGTGCGAGTACCAAGCCTCGCCAAAGAAGCGAACGCTGTCCGTAAGCTCATAGCTGAGCTGCGCGTTGGCAAGGTAGCGCTCGGAATCGGTCAGCAGGTTGGTCTGCGCAGGCAGGTCGAAGCCGTTACCGCCGCTGCTGATGTAACCCTGCCGCATGGGGGTGCCGAGGTCGAGCGGAACCAGCGTGCCGTTGTCGCCGAACTGGAGCAGCTGGCCCGCGGCATTGCGAATGCCCGAGCGCGAAACCAGCGCGTCGTCGGCGCTGAACGGAACGCCGCCCGAGGTGAACGCCGTATAGCGCTGGTTCGGGAACAGCACGCGCTGGAAATCGGAGTCGCCGGTCGGCGAGCCGAAGAACAAGCCCTGCCGCGTGCGGCTGCGATCGTTCGCGACCAGGCCACTGACCCGGTTGTATTCGCCCGAGATGACGATGTTGCCGCGCCCGTCGGCGAAGTTCTTGCCGGCCAGCACGCTGATGCGGTTGTCCGGGGCATCGCCCTGCTCGGAGATGCCGGTCTGGCCTTCGATGCTCAGGCCTTCATAGTCGCGCTTCAGGATGATGTTGACGGTGCCCGCGATCGCATCCGAACCGTAGATCGGCGCACCGCCGATTGCGACCGTCTCGACCCGCTGGACCAGCGTCGTCGGGATGTTGTTGAGGTCGACCTGCGTGCCGGCAGCCACCGGGCCGAAGATGCTTGCGGTGTTCGAAGACACGAAGCGACGGCCGTTCACGAGCACCAGCGTGCGCTGCGTGCCCAAGCCAAAGAAGTCGACGAAGGTCTGCGCCGGGCCGAAGGACGACTGCGCACCCACACCGCTGTTGCCCGGAGGGCCGAAGGCCGGGATCTCGGTCAGCGCCTGGCCGACGTTGGTGTAGCCGCGGTTCTCGATCTGGGCCGCACCGATCACCTGCGTCGGCTGCAGCGTATCGAACTCGGGACGCGCGATGCGCGAACCGGTGACCACCACTTCGGTCGCCGGATCAGCCTCGTCCTGCGTGGTGGCGTCCGTAGCCTGCGACTCGGTGACAGGCGATGCGGACTGGGTGCCAGCCTGATCCGCGGTTTGAGCGAGGCCCGGAGCGGCAGTGCCCAAGGCAACGAGCGCGCTTGCGCTCAGGAGCGCCCGACGGCGCAGCGACAACATGGTCATGATCATCCCCTTTTACCCAACACGGGATGAGGCTCGCTTAGGCCTCAGGGATGAACGGCAGCAACAAACGAGAGCGGCATCCGCATGATTTCATGAGATTAGGTTGCAGAAATGCCACAGCCAGCAAAAGCGCGTGGTCTGAACCAGGACCTCAACCGGCTACCGCCACCTGAACCCCTTGGGTGCCGTACACCTCCGGCATCCAGTCGCGCGTCACCAGGACGGTGTCGCCCTTCCTGGCCTGCGCATAGAGCAGCGCTGCGAACTCGTCGGGGACGCCGATGCAGCCGTGGGTCGCATAGCGGCTGTCGACGTCCTCGCCCGACCCGTGGATCGCGACGCCGCCCCAGGTGAGCCGCAGCATGTACGGCATCGGCGCATTGTAGAGGTTCGAGACGTGATCGCGATCCTTTTCCAGGATCGGGAAGCTGCCCGTCGGCGTCGGCTTATGATCCGCACCATAGATGATCAGCGTCCGCCCGATCTCCACGCCGCCGCGATAGACGTAGAGCCGCTCGCGCCGGAGATCGACCACGATGGCGAGCTTGCCCGGCGGCACGCCTTCCGGCGCCCAGAGATATTCGCCGGGTTGCAGGACGCCGCCGGTCTCCATCACGCTCACCACCTTGGGCTGCACTGGCGCAGCGTGGGCCGGCGCGACGGCAAGCACCGTGCCCGCCAGCGCAGTTGCAAGGAAAAGGGAACGGGCGAAACGCATTGAACGGCCTCCGGGCCGTGGCACCGTGCCACGAGCGGAATCTTAACGTCTCGTTTACCAGTTTTTCTCCGATGTTCACCAGCAGCAGCTAAGTTGCTGGCGCCGCCCTGTTTCGTTCCGGGACCCCGTTCGGGTTTCGCTTGCTTCGCCGCGCCGGTCTGCTATGGGCGCCACCTGATCCGGCGCGCGTGCGCGTCCGGCTCGCCGTCCGAGACAGCAGGGGCCGGCTTCCGGCTTAATGTCCTGCCTAGACGGGGAAGGTGATTCTATTCCTGGCGACCTGCACCAGCAGCGCCGGGTCCGCCATCGGGTTGATCCGCTGGCACCAGAGCCCATGCCCCTCGGACACGTCGCCCCCGGTGGTTCGCCATCGGGACATGTACCGGGCTGTGCCTCGCGCACCGCCCATTTGTGAGGAGAACGGCATGGATCGCGCTCAAAAGAGTGAGCTGGTATCCGAGCTGAACCGCACCTTCAACGAGGTCGGCGTGGTGGTCATCACCCGCAACCTCGGGATGACCGTCGCCCAGTCGACGGCACTCCGCACGAAGATGCGCGAAGCCGGCGCCAGCTACAAGGTCGCGAAGAACCGCCTTGCCAAGATCGCAGCGGAAGGCACCGATTACTCGGTTATCGCCGACCTGCTGACCGGGCCGACCGCGCTTGCGACGTCTGCCGATCCCGTGGCTGCTGCCCGGGTCGTCAACGACTTCGCCAAGACCACGGACAAGCTCGAGATCGTCGGCGGGGCGATGGGCGGCCAGCTTCTCGATGCCGAAGGCGTGAAGGCTCTTGCCGCACTGCCGTCGCTCGACGAGCTGCGTGCGAAGATCGTGGGGCTCATCGTGGCACCTGCGACCAAGCTCGCGACCATCACCCAGGCACCGGCGGCGCAGATCGCCCGCGTGCTTGCGGCGCATGCGGAGAAGGAACAGGAGGCCGCCTGATCGGCGCCCCTGCCCTGACTATCAACCCGAACTACCTGATTTTGGAGATTACACATGGCTGACCTGAACGCGATCGTCGACCAGCTGAGCGAACTGACTGTCCTCGAGGCTGCTGAGCTCTCGAAGCTGCTCGAAGAGAAGTGGGGCGTTTCGGCCGCTGCTGCGGTTGCGGCTGCTCCGGCTGCCGGCGGCGCTGCTGGCGGCGCTGCTGCTGTCGAAGAGAAGACCGAGTTCGACGTGATCCTCACCGGCGACGGTGGCAAGAAGATCAACGTCATCAAGGAAGTCCGCGCGATCACCGGCCTGGGCCTGACCGAAGCGAAGGCTCTCGTCGAGGGCGCGCCGAAGCCGGTCAAGGAAGGCGTCGCCAAGGACGAAGCCGACAAGATCAAGGCGCAGCTGGAAGGCGCCGGCGCGACCGTCGAGGTCAAGTAAGCGGCGCCCGGCTTCGGCCGGGCGGCACTTGCCGACAAGAAGAGGGGCGGCTCCGACCAGGAGCCGCCCCTTTTTCGTGCTTGAAGGCGCCGGATGCGGGTCGCCGCTCCGACCGACGCAGACACGGTCCTGCGCCTTGCCGTGCAAACGCGCCTGAGAGTTCAGGCAGGTGCCCCATACCGGGGTTCGTGCGCTTCTGCCTAAGGCCGGTCGAGTACAGCCGCTTGGCCCGTGGGCCCCTGCCTGCACAGGAGCACGATGTTCTCGGAAGCCCCAGCTTCCGCCGGCGATGTCACGGCCCCGCCCGCCTCCTGGAAGAGGCTAGGCGAGGCTGTGCCTCCCTCAGTCCCGACGAACCTCACCGTGGAGCCGCGCCTCGAGCCGATCGACCATCCGGTCGCCACGGTCGAGAAACACCGGTGCCAGCTTGTCGCTGCCCTGGATCTGACGGCCGACCACAAAGGCGACGCGGGTGCGTGCCTCGCGTCCGTCGGACCAACGGTAGCGCGCGTCGATCGCCATCACCGGCACGAAGAAGCGGCGCTCGCCGGCGCTCAACACCGGCAGGTTGTCGAGCGGCAACGACACGGTCGCTTCGACCTTGCGCGCCTCCCCTGCCGCCACCGGGAACGGCTGGAGCTGCGCATGGACCGGCAGTTCCGCGAAGAAGCGTTCGATCTCGGCATCCTGCTGCGGGCTGGCGCCGAACAGGCCTGCGGCAAAGCGCAGCTCGGGCACAGCCATGTCGGTCGGATTGCTGGCTCCGAGTTCGAAGCGAACCACCGCCGTGTCGCCGTCGGTGCCCATCGCCATTGGCAGGAAAGTGAAGTCGAGCGGCGCCCGCTCTGTCGCCGGCGCTGGAGCCGGGGCGGGCGTGGCGGGCGGCGTGCGGAACGCGGTCGACACGACCAGGCCCTCTGGTTCCGGCATCGGACGCGTCAGGAAGCTCGGGCCTTCCGGCTCGGATGCCTGGGGCGGAGCAGCAGGCGTCGGCGCAGGGCCGGGCACCGCGCGGTTCAGAAAGCGCGGCTGTGCAGGTGTCGCGGGTTCCACCGGAGCGACAGGCTCCGGTGCGGCCGCCACGCGCGGTGCCACGATCGAGGCAGGCTCGGCCGCCACTTCGGCAACCTCGTCTGAGGTTTCTTCGGGCTTGCGGCGGCGCCAGAACAGCAGCGCGGCTAGTGCGGCGACCAGCCCTGCCGCGAGCAGCATCCACAACAGCGAACTGCGCGACTCCCCTGCGGGCTCGGGTGTCGACGGCGGCAGGTCGGTTGCGACTGATGGCTCCGGTGCCGGTTCGGCCTCGGGCTCGGGCTGAGCCACCGGCGTCGGCTCGGGCGTCGGCGCGGTTTCCGGAATTGGTTCAGCCGTTGGCGCCACTTCGGGAGTCGGCGAAGGAGTCGCCTGCGGTCGTGGCGCCGCGACCGGTGCTGGCGCGGGCGTCGCCGTCGACTGCGGGCGCGCGGTCCGGCGCGGGGTGGGCGTCGGCCTGGGCTCAGCTTCCGGACCCGACGGCGTCACTTCCGGCGGCTCGACCGCTGGCGGTGTCACACTGTTGCCGGGCGGCAGCGTCCAGGGAAGCGGCACCGGTCCTGGCGCCGCATCCTGCGCGGCGGCGGCCAGAGGCAGGAGAAGAACGGTGGTGGCAGCGATGGCGCGAATGGTCATGCGTTCCGCCAACGCCGATCCGCGTCCGCGCCGCCAGCACCCATCAGGCCCCGGTGCGCCGGACCGTGGCAATGCTGCGCCAGGCCGAACCACGCCCCTCGGCTCGGGATCAAGCGACGCCCTCACGCAACGTTCGCGTTTCCTTGACTGTTTCCGACCCCTCCCCTATATCCCGGCTCTGCCTCACGATCGGGAAATGATGCGTCGTCGCGCAACGCATTGGACGAATGGATCGGCCGAGGTCTTTCGAGACGCCCCGAAGCTGCGATCCCATCAGGGATGACGCGGCTTTTTGCGTCTCGTTCGCGCATCTGCCCGGGGCTCCCGGGCTTGAAATTTGACCAAGCGAGGCGACCTACTCCCATGGCGACCAAGGCAATCGAGAACGGCACCGCGAAGCGCCGTATCCGCAAGGTGTTCGGCGACATCCACGAAGTGGTGCAGATGCCGAACCTGATCGAGGTTCAGCGCGAATCCTACGAGCAGTTCCTGCGGAGCGATCCGTCGACGGGCTATGTCTCGGGCCTGGAAAAGACGCTGCGCAGCGTCTTCCCGATCCGCGACTTCGCCGGCACCGCCGAACTCGACTTCGTGACCTACGAGCTTGAGGATCCGAAGTTCGACGTCGAAGAGTGCCGCCAGCGCGGCATCACCTATGCGGCGCCGATGCGCGTCACGCTGCGCCTGATCGTGTTCGAGGTCGATCCCGATACGGAAGCCCGTTCGGTTCTCGATATCAAGGAGCAGGACGTCTACATGGGCGACATGCCGCTCATGACCGAGAACGGCACCTTCTTCATCAACGGTACCGAGCGCGTCATCGTCTCGCAGATGCACCGCTCGCCGGGCGTGCTGTTCGACCATGACCGCGGCAAGACCCACGCGTCTGGCAAGTACCTCTTCGCGGCGCGCGTGATCCCGTACCGCGGCTCGTGGCTCGACTTCGAGTTCGACGCCAAGGACATCGTCAACGTCCGTATCGACCGCAAGCGCAAGCTGCCGGTCACCAGCCTGCTGTACGCGCTGGGCCTGAACTCGGAAGAGATCCTCAACCACTTCTACAACACCGTCACCTTCGTGCGCGGTGAGGGTGGCTGGCAGATCCCGTACGCCGCCGAGAACTGGCGCGGCCAGAAGCCGGCGTTCGACATCGTCGACGCGAAGTCCGGCGAGGTCATCTTCCCGGCCGGCCAGAAGATCAGCCCGCGTGCCGCCAACAAGGCCGGCAAGGACGGTCTCACCGACCTGCTGATCCCGACCGAGGAAATCTACGGCCGCTACAGCGCCTATGACCTGATCGACGAGACGACGGGCCGCATCTACATCGAGGCAGGCGACGAGGTTTCGGCCGAGAACCTCGAGCTGCTGGACAAGGCCGGCATTGATCGCATCGAGCTGCTCGACATCGATCACGTGACCACCGGTCCGTGGATCCGCAACACGCTCAAGGCCGACAAGGCCGAGGAGCGCGAGCAGGCGCTGTCCGACATCTATCGCGTGATGCGCCCCGGCGAGCCGCCGACGCTGGAGACCGCGGAGTCGCTGTTCGGCGGCCTGTTCTTCGATCCCGAGCGCTATGACCTCTCGGCCGTCGGCCGCGTGAAGCTCAACATGCGCCTGGACCTCGACGCCGAGGACACGGTCACGACGCTGCGCACCGAGGACATCCTCGCGGTCGTGAAGACCTTGGTCGACCTGAAGGACGGCAAGGGCGAAGTCGACGACATCGACAACCTGGGCAACCGTCGCGTGCGTTCGGTGGGCGAGCTGCTGGAGAACCAGTATCGCGTCGGCCTGCTGCGCATGGAGCGTGCGGTCAAGGAGCGCATGAGCTCGGTCGACGTCTCGACCGTGATGCCGAACGACCTGATCAACGCGAAGCCCGCGGTCGCCGCGGTGCGCGAGTTCTTCGGTTCGTCGCAGCTGTCGCAGTTCATGGACCAGACCAACCCGCTCTCCGAAGTGACGCACAAGCGTCGCGTCTCGGCGCTCGGGCCGGGCGGTCTGACGCGTGAGCGCGCGGGCTTCGAAGTCCGCGACGTTCACCCGACCCACTATGGCCGTATCTGCCCGATCGAAACGCCGGAAGGCCCGAACATCGGCCTGATCAACTCGCTGGCGTCGTTCTCGCGCGTCAACAAGTACGGCTTCATCGAGACGCCGTACCGGAAGGTCATCGACGGCAAGGTCAGCGACGAAGTCGTTTACCTGTCGGCGATGGAAGAGCAGAAGCACACCGTCGCGCAGGCGAACGCCGAGCTCGATGCCGAGGGTCGCTTTGTCGAGGACCTGATTTCCGCGCGTCAGGCAGGCGAGTTCCTGATGGCGATGCGCGATCAGATCACCCTGATGGACGTCAGCCCCAAGCAGCTGGTGTCGGTCGCGGCCTCGCTCATTCCGTTCCTGGAGAACGATGACGCGAACCGCGCGCTCATGGGCTCGAACATGCAGCGCCAGGCGGTGCCGCTGGTCCAGGCCGAGGCTCCGTTCGTGGGCACCGGCATGGAAGAGACCGTAGCCCGGGATTCCGGCGCCGCGATCTCGGCCAAGCGTGCAGGCGTCGTCGACCAGGTCGACGCGACCCGTATCGTGATCCGTGCGACCGGTGACGTCGATGCGAACGAAAGCGGCGTGGACATCTACACGCTGATGAAGTTCCAGCGCTCGAACCAGTCGACCTGCATCAACCAGCGTCCGCTGGTGAAGGTGGGCGACGTGGTGAAGGCGGGCGACGTGCTTGCCGACGGTCCGTCGACTGAGTTCGGCGAGCTGGCGCTGGGCCGCAACGCGCTCGTCGCGTTCATGCCCTGGAACGGCTACAACTACGAGGACTCGATCCTCATCTCCGAGCGGATCGTGAAGGACGACGTGTTCACGTCGATCCACATCGACGAGTTCGAGGTGATGGCCCGCGACACCAAGCTCGGGCCCGAGGACATCACCCGCGACATCCCGAACGTCGGCGAGGAAGCGCTGCGCAACCTCGACGAGGCGGGCATCGTGTACGTGGGTGCCGAGGTTGAGCCGGGTGACATCCTGGTCGGCAAGATCACGCCGAAGGGCGAGAGCCCGATGACGCCGGAGGAAAAGCTCCTGCGCGCCATCTTCGGTGAAAAGGCCTCCGACGTCCGCGACACCTCGCTGCGTCTGCCGCCGGGCGTTGCCGGCACGATCGTAGACGTCCGCGTCTTCAATCGTCACGGCATCGACAAGGACGAGCGCGCGATGGCGATCGAGCGCGAGGAAATCGAGCGCCTGAAGAAGGACTCGGACGACGAGCGCACGATCCTCAACCGGGCGACCTGGAGCCGCCTGCGCGAGATGCTGCTCGACCAGACCGCCACCGCGGCGCCCAAGGGCGTCAAGAAGGGCGTGGTGATCGACAGCGACGTGCTCGACAGCGTCGACCGTCACGAGTGGTGGAAGTTCGCGGTTGCGGACGACACCGTCCAGTCGAACCTGGAAGCCGTGAAGGCCCAGTACGACGAGGCTGCCCGCAAGATCCGCGAGAAGTTCGAGGATCGCCGCGAGAAGCTGGAGCGTGGCGACGAGCTGCCGCCGGGCGTGCTCAAGATGGTCAAGGTCTTCGTCGCGGTGAAGCGCAAGCTGCAGCCGGGCGACAAGATGGCCGGCCGTCACGGCAACAAGGGCGTCATCTCGCGCATCCTGCCGCAGGAGGACATGCCGTTCCTGGAAGACGGCACCCCCGTCGACCTGGTGCTCAACCCGCTGGGCGTGCCGTCGCGCATGAACGTCGGGCAGATCTTCGAGACCCATCTGGGCATGGCCGCGCGCGGTCTTGGCCGGCAGGTCACCGAGGCGCTGGAGCAGTGGCGTGAGGCCAATCCGAACCCGTCGATCGGCGCGATGCCGGACGCGGTGAAGGATCGCCTCAAGACCATCTACGGCGAGCAGTACCACGACGAGATCGACGCCCGCGACGGCGAGGAGATCGTCGAGCTGGCGCAGAACCTGAAGAACGGCGTGCCGATGGCGACGCCGGTGTTCGACGGCGCCCGCGAAGCGGACGTGTCGCGGATGCTGGAGATGGCCGGGCTGGATCCGTCGGGTCAGGTGACGCTCTACGACGGGCGCACCGGCGACGCGTTCGACCGCAAGGTGACCGTGGGCTACATCTACATGCTGAAGCTCCACCACCTGGTCGACGACAAGATCCACGCGCGTTCGATCGGGCCGTACAGCCTCGTCACCCAGCAGCCGCTGGGCGGCAAGGCGCAGTTCGGCGGCCAGCGCTTCGGCGAAATGGAGGTCTGGGCGCTGCAGGCGTACGGTGCTGCGTACACGCTGCAGGAAATGCTGACGGTGAAGTCCGACGACGTGGTCGGCCGCACCAAGGTCTACGAAGCGATCGTCAAGGGCGACGACACCTTCGAGGCCGGCATCCCGGAGAGCTTCAACGTGCTCGTCAAGGAAATGCGTTCGCTGGGCCTCAACGTCGAGCTCAAGGCACTCGAGGAAGACGACGGTCTGGCCGAGGCGGCGGAATAAGGGAGCTGGGGCGCCGCGCAGGCGGTGCCCCTCCCCGTTTCGCCCGGAGTTTTGCCCCTAGAGGGAATACGACATGAACGAACTGACCAACTTCGCGAATCCGGTCCAGAAGCCGGAGACCTTCGACCAGATCCAGATTGGCATCGCCTCCCCCGAGCGCATCCGTTCCTGGTCGTTCGGCGAGATCAAGAAGCCCGAGACGATCAACTATCGCACGTTCAAGCCCGAGCGCGACGGCCTGTTCTGCGCGCGCATCTTCGGTCCGATCAAGGACTATGAGTGCCTGTGCGGCAAGTACAAGCGCATGAAGTACAAGGGCATCGTCTGCGAGAAGTGCGGTGTCGAAGTCACCGTCTCGAAGGTTCGCCGTGAGCGCATGGGCCACATCGAGCTGGCCGCACCTGTCGCGCACATCTGGTTCCTGAAGTCGCTGCCGTCGCGCATCGGCCTCTTGCTCGACATGCAGCTCAAGCAGCTTGAGCGCGTGCTCTACTTCGAGAGCTACATCGTGATCGAGCCGGGCCTCACCAGCCTGGAGAAGTATCAGCTCCTCACCGAGGACGAGCTGCTCGAGGCGCAGGACCAGTTCGGCGAGGACGCCTTCTCCGCCGGCATCGGCGCCGAAGCGGTCAAGACGATGCTGATGGAGCTCGACCTGGAAGGTGAGCGCAAGGAGCTTCTCGAAGAGCTCGCCGTCACCAAGTCCGAGCTGAAGCCCAAGAAGATCATCAAGCGGCTGAAGGTCGTCGAGAGCTTCATCGACTCGGGCAACCGCCCCGAGTGGATGATCCTGGACGTCGTTCCGGTCATCCCGCCCGAGCTGCGCCCGCTGGTGCCGCTGGACGGCGGCCGCTTCGCGACCTCGGATCTAAACGATCTGTATCGCCGCGTGATCAACCGTAACAACCGCCTCAAGCGGCTGATGGAGCTGCGTGCGCCGGACATCATCGTCCGCAACGAAAAGCGCATGCTGCAGGAAGCCGTCGACGCACTGTTCGACAACGGCCGCCGCGGTCGCACGATCACGGGCGCCAACAAGCGTCCGCTGAAGTCGCTGTCTGACATGCTCAAGGGCAAGCAGGGCCGTTTCCGTCAGAACCTGCTCGGCAAGCGCGTCGACTATTCGGGCCGTTCGGTCATCGTGACCGGTCCGGAGCTCAAGCTGCACCAGTGCGGCCTGCCCAAGAAGATGGCGCTCGAGCTATTCAAGCCGTTCATCTACGCGCGCCTCGATGCGAAGGGTCTGTCGATGACCCTGAAGCAGGCGAAGAAGTGGGTCGAGAAGGAGCGCAAGGAAGTCTGGGACATCCTGGACGAGGTGATCCGCGAGCATCCCGTGATGCTCAACCGCGCGCCGACGCTCCACCGTCTCGGTATCCAGGCGTTCGAGCCGGTGCTGATCGAGGGCAAGGCAATCCAGCTCCACCCGCTGGTCTGCTCGGCGTTCAACGCCGACTTCGACGGCGACCAGATGGCCGTGCACGTCCCGCTGTCGCTGGAAGCGCAGCTGGAAGCGCGCGTCCTGATGATGTCGACCAACAACATCCTGAGCCCCGCAAACGGCAAGCCGATCATCGTGCCGTCGCAGGACATGGTCCTCGGCCTCTACTACATCTCCATGGAGAAGCAGGGCGAGCCGGGCGAAGGCATGATGCTGTCCGACATGGCGGAGGTGCACCAGGCACTCAACGCCGGCGCCGTCACGCTGCACACCAAGATCATCAGCCGCGTTCCGCAGACGGACGAGGACGGCAACACCTACATGAAGCGCGTCGAGACGACGCCGGGCCGCATGCTGCTCGGCGAGACGCTGCCGAAGAGCCACAAGGTGCCGTTCGAAACCGTCAACCGCCTTCTCACCAAGAAGGACGTGGGCGACGTGATCGACGAGGTCTATCGTCACACCGGCCAGAAGGAGACGGTGCTGTTCGCCGACGCCATCATGGCGCTGGGCTTCCGCAACGCGTTCAAGGCCGGCATCTCCTTCGGCAAGGATGACATGATCATCCCGGCCGCCAAGGAAGGCATGGTCGACGAGACGCGTGCGCTCGTGAAGGATTACGAGCAGCAGTATCAGGACGGCCTGATCACGCAGCAGGAGAAGTACAACAAGGTGATCGACGCCTGGAGCCGCTGCGGCGACCAGGTGGCGGCGGCCATGATGGACGAGATCAAGGCGGTGAAGCGCGACGAGAACGGTCGCGAAAAGCCGGTCAACGCGATCTACATGATGGCGCACTCGGGTGCTCGTGGTTCGGCAGCGCAGATCAAGCAGCTGGCGGGCATGCGCGGCCTGATGGCCAAGCCGTCGGGCGAGATCATCGAGACGCCGATCATCTCGAACTTCAAGGAAGGCCTGACCGTCCTTGAGTACTTCAACTCAACCCACGGCGCTCGTAAGGGCCTCGCGGATACCGCACTGAAGACCGCCAACTCGGGTTACCTGACCCGCCGCCTCGTCGATGTGTCGCAGGACTGCGTCATCATGGAAGAGGATTGCGGTACCGAGCGTGCGCTCGAGATGAAGGCGATCGTTCAGGGCGGTTCGACCATCGCGTCGCTCGGCGAGCGCATCCTGGGCCGCACCACGGCCGAGGACGTGATCGACACCAAGACCGGCGAGGTCGTCATCCCTTCGGGCACGCTGCTCGACGAGGCGATGATCACGCAGATCGAGGCGCTGAACGTACCGGGCATGAAGATCCGCAGCCCGCTCGTCTGTGAGGCCAAGATCGGCGTGTGCGGCAAGTGCTACGGGCGTGACCTCGCCCGCGGTACGCCGGTGAACATCGGTGAAGCCGTCGGCGTCATCGCGGCGCAGTCGATCGGTGAGCCGGGCACGCAGCTGACCATGCGTACCTTCCACATCGGTGGTGCGGCACAGCTCAACGAGCAGTCGAACCTGGAAGCGCCGGTCGACGGCAAGGTCGAATACCGCGACCTGCGCGTCATCATGGACCAGCGTGGCCGCCGCGTGGTGCTCAGCCGCTCGGGCGAGATGGCGATCGTCGACATGGACGGTCGTGAGCTCTCGGTGGATCGCATCCCGTACGGTGCTTATGTGCTGTGCGACGATGGCCACATCATCAGCGCGGGCGACCGCATGGCGGAGTGGGATCCGTTCACCATGCCGGTGATCACCGAGAATCCGGGTACCGTGAAGTACCAGGACCTGATCGACGGCAAGACCCTGACCGAGCAGGCCGACGAAGCGACGGGCATCACCCAGCGCGTCGTCACCGAATATCGCGGCAAGTCGAAGGAGGATCTGCGTCCTCGCCTGACCCTGCTCGACGAGAATTCGGGCGAGGCCGGCCGCTACATGCTGGCGCCGGGCGCGACGCTCTCGGTCGAGGATGGTGCGCAGGTCCAGGGCGGCGACGTTCTGGCTCGTGTCAGCCGCGAGGCTGCCAAGACCCGCGACATCACCGGTGGTCTGCCGCGCGTCGCCGAGCTGTTCGAGGCACGCAAGCCGAAGGAGAATGCGATCATCGCAAAGGTCTCCGGCCGCGTCGTGTTCGGCAAGGACTATAAGGCGAAGCGCAAGATCGGCATCCAGCCGGAGGACGGCGGCGAGGTCGTCGAGTATCTGGTGCCGAAGTCGAAGGTGATCGACGTTCAGGAAGGCGACTACGTTAAGCGTGGCGACAACCTGATCGGCGGCAGCCCGGATCCGCACGACATTCTGGAAGTGCTCGGCATCGAGCCGCTGGCAGAATATCTCGTGTCGGAAATCCAGGAAGTCTATCGACTGCAGGGCGTGAAGATCAACGACAAGCACATCGAGGTGATCGTTCGCCAGATGCTGCAGAAGGTCGAGATCACCGACGGTGGCGACACCACCCTGCTGGCGGGCGAGCAGCTCGACCGCGACGAGATGGACGAAGCCAATGCCAAGCTGGCCCCGGGCCAGCAGCCGGCACAGGGCAAGCCCATCCTGCTGGGCATCACCAAGGCGTCGCTGCAGACCCGCAGCTTCATCTCGGCCGCCTCGTTCCAGGAAACGACCCGTGTGCTCACCGAGGCTTCGGTGCAGGGCAAGATCGACTCGCTGAACGGCCTGAAGGAGAACGTGATCGTCGGCCGGCTCATCCCGGCGGGTACCGGTGCGGGCATGAACCGCCTGCGCGTGGCGGCGACCAGCCGCGACGTGGCGCTCCGCGCACAGCAGCGGGCGCTCCAGGCCGCTCTCATCGCGCCGAACAGCGCCGAGGAAGAGCATGAGGCCGAGCATGCGCGTTCTGTCCGCGACGATCAGGGCACGAGCGACGCCCTCGCCTCGGTCACCCCGAGCGGTCACGGCACCGACGAGGATGCCGGCGAGTATCTGAACGACTGATCGCCGCGATCAGCCTGAACAACGAAGCCGCCGTCCGGGAGACCGGGCGGCGGTTTTGTTTTGGGAATGATCCAGCGCTCCGCGCCGACAGGTGCGTCGCAGCCGATGAGGGTCACCGCTCGGGGTGGCGCGACGCTGGGTGCATCGCTATCGCAGCCATGTCGAGGCAGGCCTGCCGAGCCTCCGCACCCAGCTGCTCGCGTTTGCCGAACGCGATCGCACCACCCAATCTTCGGAGATCGTCGATGCGCACGCGCTGTTCCGCCCCGGGAGCCAAGTCCCGCCTGTTTCTTCTGGTCGGCAGCGCCCTTCTCTCCGTTGCCGCCGCCCTGCCCGCCCGTGCCCAGAGCGAAACGGAGCGCTCAACCCTTTCCGTGGAACTCACCACCGACGATCGCGAGCGGGGAATCAGCTGGAGCGACGGCGACGTCAGCCTGCGGGGCACGGCGACCATCCCGCTTGGGGGCCAGGGCTTCTCGGTCACGGGTTCGGTCGCGACGCTGAACGACAGCCCGCGCCACGGCGGCGCTGCGGTGGGGATCGATCTCGCCGCCAGCTACGCACAATATCTGGGACCGGTCCGCGTGGACGGTGGGGTCACCGGCCACTTCTTCCCGGGCAGCGACCGCGCGCTCAGCTATCTCGAGCTCGGCGGCGGCGCCGGCTTTGCGCTGGGTCCCGTGCAGCTCGACGGCTTTGCACGCTATGCGCCGAAGCAGTCGGCGATCGGGGGCGACAATTTCTACATCGGCGCGGAAGGGCGCATGGGCATCCCCGTGACGCCGTTCACGGTGATCGCGGGGATCGGCCGCAGCTCCGGGAACGTCGACAACACGCTGCGCGCTGCGCGCCTGCGGCCGGGCGGCAACTACATGGACTGGCGCCTGGGCGTGGAGCATGTCACCGGCCCGTTGGTGATCGGCATCGACTATGTCGATACCGACATCTCCGACCGGGCGATCGTCGACTCTCCCTATGCGGATGGCAGCAACGCGGACAGCCGGTTGCTGGCGCGGGTCGGACTCAACTTCTGATGCTATGACCAAGGCGCGGCGCTGCTTGCTTTCGCGGCAGTTCGCGCCTTGGGTACGCGCATGCTGGACAACATCTTCACTGCCATATCCACCCGCATCGCAACTGCTGCCGGACAGCCGCTGACGTTCGTGCTCGCGCTCGTAACGATCCTCGCTTGGGGGGTCAGTGGGCCGATCTTCGGCTATTCCGACACGTGGCAGCTGGTGATCAACACCGCGACCACCATCGTTACCTTCCTGATGGTGTTCCTGATCCAGAACTCCCAGAACCGGGACGGAGCGGCGATGCAGGCGAAGCTCGACGAGCTCATCCGCGCCCTCGACGCGGCTCGCGGCGAGTTCATCGGCATCGAGCATCTGACGGACCGGCAGATCGAGCAGATCCGGGCTGCGCTGGAGCAGGAGGCCGGCCATGAGCCGGGCAAGATCGGCACCGTCGACGACAGCGTGGAGACGCTGCTCAAGCGTCGCTAAGACGCCACCGCGAGCGAGTATGGCGCTGCCGATCGCGCCCGTTTCCGCCACCGGCAGCTACGGGCTCAGCGATACAGCGCCTGGGCATCCTGCTTGAACGACGCGCCGCTGTCGCTGCGGCTGTAGAACATGTGCCCGCCCGGATAGACGCGCAGCTGCACGCGCTCCGCCTGGCCGAACGCCGGCATCTGATCGACGATCAGGCGCGAGGCGAAGAAGGGGCAGGAGAGATCGTCCCAGCCATGGACGATCATCACCCGCATCTTGGGATCGTTCGCGATCGCCTTGCGCAGGTCGCTCACCGGCGTGTCGTCCGGCTTGCCGCGATCCCAGGCCTGGTTCACCTCGTAGGAAAGCGCATGGTAGCGCGCATCCGTCTTCCAGCCCACCTCCCGGGTGACGAAGTCGACCATCGCGCTGGTGGTCGGCGCGATCAGCGCGTCCAAGATCGGGTCGTTCGATTGCTGCTGTGCCGACCAGGGGAAGGGATCGAACGCCGTCACGTTGGAATCATAGATGCTGCCGATCCGTCCTTCGTTGCGATGGATTTCGCGTAGGTAGGTGCGGCTGTCGATCCGGCCGCCCAGCTTCTGCACCATCGCAGGATCGAGTCCGGTCAGTTCCGCCACGCGCTGCGAGATGCGCGCGGTCGCTTCGGGATCGGATCGGCCGCGCAGCAGGTCGCGTGCGTAATCGCCGCGGACATAGGCCTCCACTTCCGCCATCGCGGCCGGCGTCAGGCGGCCCTGCCGTTCCAGGTTGGAGGCCGCCATCGACGGTAGATCGATCATCCACGGCAGCGGCGACAGGGCGGTCGCGCCGTCCCCCGAGGCGGGATCGAGATACGGGGACACCAGGATCATCCCGTTGACCCCGACGCCGACCTGCGACTGGAGTTCATAGGCGATCCGCGGCGCGCGATACCCGCCGTAACTCTCGCCCATCACATATTTGGGCGAGCGCAACCGGCCTTCCTTGACGAGCCAGTCGTAGACGACCTTCGACAGATACTTGATGTCGGGATCGTTGGCGTAGAACGCCTTCTTGGTCTCCGCCTCGTCGACCAGGCTGCGGCTGAAGCCGGTGCCGACGGGATCGATGAACACCAGGTCGGTGAAGTCGAGCCAGCTGTTGGGATTGTCGCTCGCGATCGGGGCGTCGGAGGGCGCATCGCCCTGCGCACCGAACTGGACGCGCTTGGGCCCGATGGCGCCCAGGTTGAGATAGACCGACGCGGCACCCGGCCCGCCGTTGAAGGCGAAGGTCACCGGACGCGCCGGATCGCGTCCCGGCACGGTGTAGGCCGTATAGGTGACCTGGCCGATCTCCTTCCCCTTCCCGTCGCGCACGGGGATCGTGCCCACGGTCGCCTTGTACGACAGCGTGCGCCCGCCGATCCGCGCCGACTGGCTGATCGTCTTGTCGCCCGGCAGCGGCGGCGGCTTGGTCTCGTCCTCCGCCTTCTTCTTCTCGACGGTGGTGGTGGTCTCCGCCGACTGCGCATGGGCAAGGCTGCTGGTGCAGGCGAGCAGCAGGGCGGCGGCGGATAGGCGCAGAATCGATCGCAAGTGTTGGGCTCCCCTTCGCAAGGGAGAGAATGTTGCAGCGCGGGGACTGCGAGGCAATGATGAAGCCGCTTCAGAGGGCCTGGTACGCACCTTCTCGCATCATCGGAACGACGGCAGAATCCACCTCAAGCGCGACCTCGATATCGGCGGCGTATCCCCAACCGGAAAGTTCGCGGCCCGAGCGGCTGTCGCGGAGGATCTGGGCCAGGCGAGGCTTCGCTGCCCGGTACGCTTCTGCTGCCAGGTCGGCCTCTGCATTGGGTGTCCCGCCAAGAGCATCGATGATGGCGCCTGCTCCGAGCCAATCCTCGATGGCTGGTCGCAGCATTTGATCCGGCCACCGCTCCCCTGCAGCAATCACGACGATCGTTCCATCACCGGCGAGGCGGCTTGCCGCCGCACCGACCGCTCGGGCGTTGCGCAAGCAGCCGCAGATCGTCGGAGCGTCACCAGTGGCCAGCGACAGCCGGGAGCCATTCGGCGACGGCAGCAGGAGGCGGGTCCCCCACGCGATATGCTTGAGGCTGGCCGGCGAAAGACTGAGCTGCCCTCCTCCTGCACTGCGCGGTGACGCTGCAACCGCTTCATGCCGAGCAGCTTCGGCTGCTGCCGCGGCGGCATCGCCGTACGGAAAGGGGAACACGGTCGCACCGTTTCCGACGGCTACGCTCACCGCCGTCGAGAACGACAACACGTCAACGATGACGAAGACGTCCGCACAGGCCTTCCAAGCCTCAATTCCGGACAGGCCCCATTCACAGGCAATTTTCGGCATCATCGGACTGATGCCAGAGGGAAGCAGGGCTGCCAACCAGCAGGCCCGCATCGCGTCGACTAGTGTGGCCGCTACGCCGCTGCGCCCTCCAACGCCTCGCTGATCTCCATCCAGCGCGTCTCCGCGGCTTCGATCCGCTCGGACAGATCCGCTCGCCGCTTCATCAACTCGGTCATGGTGAGCTTCGCGAGCGCCGGTGCCGCCTCCGCAGGGGCGAACATCGCCTGGTCGATCGCCGTGCGCTCGGCGGTGAGCTTCACCACCTCCCGCTCGGCAGCCTGCGCCTCCTTGCGCAGCCCTTGGGCACGCTCGCGTGCTTCGGCCGCGGCTCGGCGGTCCTCCTTCTTGTTGGCTTTTTTCTCGGCCTTGTCCGCCTTGCTGCCGCCGCCCAGCACCAGCGCGATATAGTCGTCCAGGCTGCCGTCGAAGTCGCTGGCGGTGCCGCCGTCGACCAGCACCAGCCGGTCGGCCGTAGTCTCCAGCATGTGGCGGTCGTGGCTGACCACCACCACCGCGCCGGTGTAGGCGTTGAGCGCTTGGATCAGCGCCTCGCGCGCGTCGACGTCAAGGTGGTTAGTCGGCTCGTCGAGAATCAGCATGTGCGGCGCGTCGCGGGTGATGAGCGCCAGCGCGAGCCGCGCGCGTTCGCCGCCGGAAAGCTTGCCGACCAGCGTCGTCGCCTTGTCGCCCGAAAAGCCGAATCGCCCGAGCTGCGCGCGCACCGCGCCCGGCGTCTTGCCCTTCATCAGCCGGGTCATGTGCTCGAGCGGCGTGTCGCGCGCGTCGAGCTCCTCGACCTGGTACTGGGTGAAATAGCCGACCCGCATTTTGGACGAGGATGCCATCTCGCCTTCCATCGGCGTCAGCTGCGCGGCGAGCAGTCGGGCGAGCGTGGTCTTGCCGTTGCCGTTGCGACCAAGCAGACCGATGCGATCGTCGGGGTCGAGCCGCAAGTTGAGCCGCTTGAGGATCGGTTTTTCACCATAGCCGACGCTCGCCATGTCGAGCGTCACCAGCGGGGGGCGCAGTTCGTCGGGGTCGGGGAAATCGAACGACAGCGACGGATCCTCTGCCATCGCGGCGATCGGCGCCATCTTGGCAAGCGCCTTGATGCGTGACTGCGCCTGCTTGGCGGTCGAAGCGCGCGCAGAGTTGCGGGCGATGTAATCCTGCAGCTTTGCGCGCTGCGCGACTTGGTTGGCCCGCGCCGCCTCCAGCTGCGCCATCCGCTCGGCGCGTTGCCGCTCGAACGCGTCATAGCCGCCCGGGTAGAGCGTCACCTTGCCGCCTTGCAGGTGAAGGATGTGATCGACGACGTTGTTGAGGAAGTCGCGCTCGTGGCTGACGATCACGATCGTCGCGCGATAGCTTTTGAGGAAGTCCTCCAGCCACAGCACCGCTTCCAGGTCGAGGTGGTTCGAAGGCTCGTCGAGCAGCAGCACGTCGGGCTGGCTGAACAACAAGGCGGCGAGCGCGACGCGCATGCGCCAGCCACCGGAAAAGCCGTCGAGCGGTGACTGCTGCATGCTCTCGTCAAATCCGAGGCCCACCAGAATGCGCGCGGCGCGTGCCGGCGCGGTATGGGCGTCGATTGCGAGCAACCGCTCGTGCACCTCGGCCAGGCGGTCGGGGTCGTGTGACGTCTCGGCCTCTTCCATCAGCGCTGCCCGCTCCGTGTCGGCGGCGAGTACCGTTTCGAACGGCGTGGCGCTGCCAGCGGGCGCTTCCTGCGCGACATAGCCCAGGCGGCTGCCGCGCGGCATCTCCGCGGCGCCCCCATCGGGCTCCAGCTCGCCCGCGATCACGCGCACCAGGGTCGACTTGCCGGCACCGTTGCGGCCGATCAGGCCGACGCGGCTGCCCGGCGGCAGCGCCGCATTGACGCCATCGAGAAGGAGCCGCCCGCCCAGGCGCACCGTGATTCCATTGAGGTTCAGCATCGCCGCCGCCTAGCAGCCCGCGCGCCGCCGCGCGAGGGCTGGCGGAACCACTGGTGCTGCCCAGGCACTTCAGCATCCGCACAGGCAGGGAATGGTTCATGGCGAAGGACGGCGCGGGCGCGCACATCAAGAACAACCTCGTTCTCTATGGCGCGCTCGCGGCGAATCTCGGGATCGGTGTCGCGAAGTTCATCGCCGCCGGTATCACCGGCTCGTCCTCGATGCTGACGGAGGGCGTGCATTCGGTAGTGGACAGCGGCAATCAGGTGCTGCTGCTCTACGGGCAGAGGCGCGCGCGCCGGCCGGCCGATCCCAAGCACCCGTTCGGCTATGGCCGCGAGCTCTACTTCTGGGCATTCGTGGTCGCCCTGCTGATCTTCGCAGTCGGCGCCGGCGTATCGATCTACGAAGGCTACCTCCACATCCTGGACCCGGAGCCACTCAGCGATCCCCTCGTCAACTACGTCGTGCTGGGCGTCGCCGTCCTGCTGGAGGGATCGTCCTGGATGATCGCGGTACGCGAGTTCAACGCCAAGCGCGGGGATACCGGCTGGTGGTGCGCGATCCACGAGTCCAAGGATCCGGCTGGCTTCATCGTTCTGTTCGAGGATTCGGCGGCGCTGATCGGCCTTGCCGTCGCGGGCGCTGGCGTGTGGGCCAGCCATTATTTTGGGGATCCCCGCATCGATGGCGTCGCATCGATCCTCATCGGCCTGATCCTGGCGACCGTCTCCGCACTGCTGGCGCGGGAGGCCAAGGGGCTGCTGATCGGCGAGCGCGCGGACCCGGTGCTGATCGAGCGGGTGCGGTCCGTGGTGGGCGCGAAGCCCGGCATCTCGGCGGTGAACCACGTGCGCACCATCCACACCGCACCCGATGCGGTCTTCGTTGCGATCAGCGCCGATTTCGACGATGCGCTGACCATGGGCGCAGGCGAAACACTGATCGAGGAACTGGAGGCCGAACTGAAGGCCGCGATCCCCACCCTCACCTCCATCTACATCCGTCCAGAGAAGCACGAGGAGGCCATCCTCAGCTTCGCGCCTGCCGCCGGCTGATCGATGGAGAGCTTCGATGCGATCGTGCTCGGCGCGGGTGGCGCCGGGCTGATGGCCGCGGCCGTCGCCGGGCAGCGCGGCAGGCGCGTGGTCGTCGTGGACCATGCGCCGGAGCCGGGCCGCAAGATCCTGATTTCGGGCGGAGGCCGCTGCAACTTCACCAACCTGGGCACGGCGCCAGACCGGTACTTGTCCGCCAACCCGCATTTCGCCAAGTCGGCGCTCGGCCGCTACACCGCCGGCGACTTCCTGGAGATGGTCGAGCGGCACGGAATCGACTGGCACGAAAAGACGCTCGGCCAATTGTTCTGCGACGGCTCCGCGCGGCAGATCGTGGCCATGCTGCTGGACGAGTGCGCAGCGGGCGCCGTGGCGATCCGCCTGGGCGCCCCGATCCGGGACGTCTCGCATGCGGACGGACGGTTCACCGTGGTGCACGGTAACGCCAAGCTCACGGCGCCGGCGCTGGTGATCGCCACCGGCGGTCCGTCCATCCCAAAGCTGGGCGCAACCGGCTTTGCCTATGATCTCGCCCGCAAGTTCGGGTTGAAGGTCGTCGAGCCGCGCCCGGCGCTCGTGCCGCTGACGCTGCCGCCGGAGGAAGCGCTGTTCCGCTCCCTGTCCGGCGTGGCCACCGAAGTGGTCGCGCGCTGCGGCAAGGCGGCGTTTCGCGAGGCGGCGCTGTTCACCCACCGCGGCCTGTCGGGTCCGGCGATCCTCCAGGTGTCCTCCTATTGGCGTCACCGCGATGCGATCGGCATCGATTTCCTGCCCGATCAGGATGCTGGGTGGCTGCTGGAGGCGAAGCGCACCCGCCCCCGTGCGGGTCTGCGCGCGGTGCTTTCGACGGCGCTTCCCGACCGACTTGCCGAGGTTCTCGCCGAACGCCTGGCGGTAGTGGGAGAACTCGGCAACCAGCGCGACGCCACGCTTCGCGACGCCGAGCAGCGGCTTGGCGACTGGCGCTTCGTCCCGAACGGCAGCGAAGGCTTTGCCAAGGCGGAGGTGACGGTAGGCGGCATCGCGACCGAGGGGCTCTCCTCGCGCACCATGGCGGCGCGGCACCTGCCGGGGCTGTACGTCGTCGGCGAGGCGATGGACGTGACCGGCTGGCTCGGCGGCTACAACTTCCAATGGGCCTGGGCGAGCGGCTGGGCGGCGGGCCAGGCGCTGTGAGCGACCCGCTCAAGCGCAGCTTTCCGCCTGTGGTCGACGCGGGCACGCGCGTGCTGGTGCTCGGGAGCCTGCCCGGCGAGCGCTCACTCGCCGAGCAGCGTTATTACGCGCACCCGCAGAACCAGTTCTGGCGGCTGATGTCGCCGGTCGCCGGGCAAGACCTGGTGCCACTCGCCTACGCGGAGCGGCTCGCCACCTTGCAGGCCGCCGGGATCGGCTTGTGGGACGTCGTCGCCCAGGCGCGGCGGACCGGCAGCAGCGACGCGGCCATCCGTGACCTCGCCGCCAATGACCTCGCCTCGCTGGTCACAACGCTGTCGCAGTTGCGCGCGATCGGCTTCAACGGCGGCACGGCGCTACGTCACGGGCGGGCACAGCTGGGCGAGGCGGCGGCGCATTATGCGATCGTCGCCCTGCCCTCCAGCAGCCCGCTGCACACGGTCGGGGTCGCGGCCAAGCAGAAGGCCTGGCTGGCGCTCGCCGACTATCTCTGACCGGTCAGCGGCCGCTCGGCTGCGGCTTGCCCACGTCGCCGGCGGGATCGAAGTCCTTGGCCGGGGACACCTCGTCCGCAGGCTTATCGAGCGTGTCGCTCGGAAGGGCTGCGTCCCCCGTCTTCTGATGCTCGGTAGACAGATTGTGATCGGGCGTACCCTTGTCGCGGTCGACCATGACGCGTCTCCTCTTCTTCCCCCTCAACCGACGAACCGCCCCGCGGTTGCGGCAACGGCTCGGACGGCTCCTTGCGGGAGCGAAACGGCAGTCCGGACGTTATCTGCCTGCAAAATAACGAGGAGAAGCGGGTGCGCGTCGGTCTTATCGGTTCATCGTTGCTGGCGATGTCGCTCACGCTGTCGGCGTGCAACGTCAACACTTCCCCGTCCAATCAGACCGAAGCCGGCGAGAGCGCCCAGCCCGCGCAATGGTCGAAGTCGACAGCCGATCAGCTGCGCGACGCTCTCAACAAGCGCGCCGCCCATGGCCTCGACAAGATGAACTTTGAGGTTCCGGCCGGCGAGGACGAAGCGGCTTTGACCAAGGCGGCGCTCGCCTATGCCGGCGCGCTGGCTCGTGGCGCAACCGATCCGACCAAGCTCTATGAGGTCTACACCGTTCCCCGGCCGAACCCCGATCTGAAGCAGGGGCTCGCCCAGGCGCTTCAGCAGGGCAAGGTCGGCGAGTGGCTGGAAAGCCTGGCCCCGCAGGACGCGAACTACCGCAAGCTGTCGCAAGCCTATCTGGCGCTGCGCAAGCAGGGCGAGGCGGCGACGCCGGCGATCCCCGACAAGGGCGAGCCGCTGAAGCCGGGCGCAACCGACGCGCGCATCCCGATGATCGCCAGTCAGCTGGTCGCTTCCGACTATCTCGATCGGGCGGCGGCCGGCGGCAATCGCTACACGCCGGCCATGGCGGCAGCCGTCAAGCAGATGCAGGCCGACTACGGCATCAAGCCGGACGGCGTGATCGGCAGCGATGCGCTCGCCATTCTCAACCTTTCCGACGCGGATCGTGCGCGCGCGATCGCGGTGAACATGGAGCGGCTGCGCTGGATCGAGCGCACCCCGCCCGGTACCCGCATCGACGTCAATGTGGCGGCGGCACGGCTGAGCTACTGGCGCGACGGCAAGCTCGTGAACAGCCGCAAGGTCGTGGTCGGCGAGCCCGACAACGAGACGCCGCAGCTGGGGTCGCCGATCTTCCGCCTGGTCGCCAACCCGACCTGGACCGTGCCCCGCTCGGTCCAGGAAAAGGAGATCGCCGGCAAGGGATCGGACTATCTGCGCCGCAACAACATGGCTTGGGAAGACGGCTGGATCGTTCAGCAACCAGGCCCGAAGAACTCGCTCGGCCTCGTCAAGTTCGACATGCAGAACGATCACGCCATCTATCTGCACGACACACCGGCCAAGCCGCTGTTCCAGCAGGTGCAGCGCCAGCGCAGCCACGGCTGCGTTCGCGTCGAGGATGCGCTGGGCTTTGCCGAGATGCTCGCCAAGGACGAGGGCGTGATCGACGAGTGGAACAAGGCGCGCGCGACCGGCAAGGAGACCTTCGTCAAGCTGCCGCGCGAGATCCCGGTGCGGATGCTCTACCAGACCGTGCTGTTCGACGAAGCCGGCGAACCGGTGATCCGCAACGACCCGTATGGCTGGAACGACCGCGTCGCCCAGGCACTCGGCCTCGGCACCACCACCAACTATCGCCTGAAGCCCGACGGCGCGGACGTCGGCCCCTGATGCACCGTGAGGGCGGAGCTGACGGCATCAGCTCCGCCCTCGCCGATCCCCTGCTTAAGCCAGCGCTCTTCCCATGCGCGCACATAATACCAAAGACGCGCCTGCTCATTCTTCATTGATGACCAGAAGATTCGATCAGCAGGCAGATAGGCCAGCAACCGGTTCGACTCCGTAACAGATCTGTCATGGCTTTGCCGTAGCCGCTCGGCCCCAGTCGCCTGCCCTTTCCGGGTATTGTTCAGAACTGGGATATCATGCCGAACATCAAGCAGCTCGCCTACGCCGCTCTTCCCGCGCTGTGCTTCGTCGCCGCACCTTCCTGGGCGCAAGAAACGACTTCAGCGACCGCATCGGCCGAAGCGTCGGACCCGCAGGCAGCCGGCGACGTGTCGCCTGAAGAGATCATCGTCACCGGATCGACCCGCGCGCAGCGGCGGTTCGACGTGTCCTATGCGATCAACACCATCTCCCAGGCAGACGTCGAGAAGATCGCGCCGGTCAACTTCGCCGACCTGATCGGCCAGCTGCCCGGCTTCCAGACGGAGATCACCGGCGGTGAGGTGCAGAACATCTACCGTATCCGCGGCCTGCCGAACGACGGCGGCTTCGTCAGCTTCCAGCAGGACGGCCTGCCCCTGTTCCACGAGAACGACGGCGTGTTCTTTCGCGGCGACGCGATCCTCAAGCAGGACCTGATGACGGACCATGCCGAAGTCGTCCGCGGTGGTCCGGCGCCGGTCTACGCCAGCTATTCGGGCGCGATCATCAACGCCATCACGGTCACCGGCGAGGAGACGCCGCGCGGCAAGGCGCAGCTGACGCTGGGTGACACGGGCCTCTACCGCCTGGATGCCTATCAGTCCGGTCCGATTGCCCAAGACACCTACTACGCCGTCGGCGGCTTCCTGCGGTACCACGACGGTTACCGCGACAACGGCTTCCCGAACGACAAGGGCGGCCAGATCCGCGCGAACCTCAAGCACGACCTCAACAATGGCTCGATCAAGCTGAACCTCAACTACGTCAACGACCACAACGTCTTCTATCTGCCGATCCCGATCGCCGACCCGCGCGACCCGAGCGTCTCGCTCGATCCGTACATCGACTATTTCACCGGCACGATGAACTCGCCGGCGCTGCGCAACGTGAACCTGAAGTATCGCGACGGCGCAGGCGTGATCCAGAGCCGCACCAGCGATCTCTCCGACGGTCGCCACATGCAGATGGTGAACTTCGGCGCACAATATGACGCCGATTTTGACGGCTGGCTCGTTTCGGCCAAGGTCGGATACACGCAGGGCAAGCTCGACTTCACCGCCTTCTACTCGACCACCAATCCGGCCGACGCCGACAGCTTCGCCAACGGCTATCTGGCGCGCGCGACCGCTGCCTTCGGCGCGGTGAACCGCTTCGGCTATGTGCTGGCGGGGACCAACACCGTCTATGACCCCGATGCGGCATCGGGCCTGGTGATGCAGGGCCAGTATCGCGACATTCACTCGAAGTTCTATTCGGGCCAGGGCAATTTCACCGTCGCCAAGAAGTTCGAGACCGGCATCGGCAGCCACGACATCAAGCTCGGCCTCTACGCCAGCCTCTATGGCGAGGACAGCCGGACGCTCTACCAGAACTACCTGATCGAGGTCGCGGGTCAGCCGCGCACGCTGGACCTCGTCGCCTATTCGGCCTCGGGTGCAGAACTCGGCCGGGTGACGGACAACGGCGTGCTCAATTACGCCGCCACGCTGAACCAGGGCGACTCCGACGCGAAGATGTTCGCCATCTACGCCAACGACACCTGGGAGATCGTACCGGGCCTACGCATCGACGCAGGCATCCGCCACGAGCGCTACAGCTACGAAGGCTGGGCGGCACTGACCGAGCAGGCCGACCTGGGCGATCGTACCACGCTGGCGGACGATGCCACCCGCGCCTTCACCGGAGCGATCATCAACCAGAAGGGGAAGCCGAACGTCACCAACTGGACGGTCGGCGCCAACTACGACTTCAGCGACCATGTCGGCGTCTATGGCCGCGCCTCGCACCTCGAGACGCCGCCGAGCGTCCAGACGGTGATGAGCATCAACCCGACGATCATCACCACGGTCGCCGACCAGTTCGAGGCCGGGCTGAAGCTCGCCGCCGGGCGCTCCTACCTCTATCTCACCGGCTTCTACACCAACTTCGACCCGCTCAACGCGTCATTCCTGGCGTACGACCCGACCACGGGCCGCAACGACGTGAACGTCCCCTTCATCGGCGAGGCGCAGGTCAAGGGCGTGGAATTCGATGGCGCCTGGTCGGTGACTCCCTGGTTCACCCTGAACGGCGCGCTCACCATCAGCGACCCGAAGTACAAGAACTTCGAAAGCGCGACCGGCGCCGATCCCGAGCAGGCGGAAGGCAATCAGATCGTCCGCCAGCCCAAGATCTACGGCAACATCCGGCCGAGCTTCGACTTCACCTCGGGCGAGACGGACATCTCCGTCTATGGCCGCTACACCTATATGGGGAAGCGCTACGTCGACCTCTACAACAACACCGCGCTGCCCTCCTACGGCACGATCGGTGCGGGCGTGACGCTGCGCCGGGCGAGCTGGCAGGTGCAGGTGGTCGGCGACAATCTGTTCAACGCGCATGGGCTGACCGAAGGCAATACCCGCACCGACTCGCTGAGCGGCCAGGGCAGCAGCGAGGCCATCTACGGCCGCCCGATCTTCGGCCGGAACTTCCGTCTGGTCGTCTCCAAGTCGTGGTGAGGCATCGAGCGCTTCGCATCACCTTCGCCGCCGCGATGCTCGCGGCGGCGGTTCAGCCTGCTGTGGCAGCCGAGGTCCGCGACCGCGCGACCGAGGTTCTGGCGCAGCGGCTGTTCCCGATGCTCGATGCGATGGGTCGGTCGCCGGAGACGATCGCCCGGCTCCGCGCCGATCGCAGCCTCGCCACCACGCTTGCGACGCGTGCAAAGCGCACCGCCGCCTGCGCGGAAGCGGCCCCGTGCGTTGCGGAAGCCGCGCTGTGGGACGAGCAGGAACTGGCAGCGCTTGCGCATGCGGTGGAGCGGAATGCCGCCCCGCTGCTGCGTGATCGGCGGCTGATACCCGACGACGGCCTGGCCTCCGGCCTTGCCCGGGAGATCCGTGGGCTGAACGCGATCGTCCGCGTCTATGCTTTGGGAATGCCCGCGCGCTACCCTTCCATCGACGGGCCATCGGCGGCGTTCGGCAGCACGGAGGCGCAGACGCGCCTGGCGGCTGCGGTCCGCCTGCGCAACACGCCGCGTGCCGGCTCCCTGCAGGCGCTCGATCCCAGCGTGGAACTGGGCTTGGCCCTGCTCGACGTGAACGACCGCACCGATGCAAGCGGATTCGAGCCGATCGACGGCGGTGACAACGCCGCGGCGATGGCGCGAGCCCGGGGCCTCGACTGGTCCCGCTACCGCTATACGGCCATCGTGCTGACGGGGATCGGCCCCGAGGTTCCCGACATGCCGCTCAGTCCAGGCGGCAAATACCACGTCCGGCTCGCCGCGAACCGCTTTGCGGAGGGAGACGCCCCCTTCATCATCGTGAGCGGTGGCCGTGCACACCCGCACGGCACGCCCCATAACGAGGCCGTCGAGATGCGCCGCGCGCTGATCGGGCGCTATGGCGTGCCTGCCGAGGCGATCGTCATCGAGCCCTATGCTCGGCACACCACCACCAACCTGCGCAACGCCACGCGACGGCTGATGGCATTGGGAGCGCCGCTCGATCGCGAGGCGCTGATCGTCTGCAACCCGGACCAGAGCCGGATGATCGAGAGCCCCGCCTTTGGAGGGAGGAACCGTCGAGAACTCGGCTACGAACCCGGCGTGATCGGCCGCCGGCTCTCGCCTACCGAGCTCACCTTCCGCCCCGACCTTCGATCGGCGCGGATCGATCCACTCGACCCGCTCGATCCCTGATCGTCGGGCTGAAGCGGGTCTGTCGGGAACGACGGACCCGTCGGGCGGCGTCAAGTCGTCGAGATGCCGGACGAAAGATGTGCCGAGTTTCTGGCACAGGGCACCAACATGAAAAAACCCGCCAACGCAGTGCGCTGGCGGGTTTTTCCGTGGTGGGCGTGGCAAGGATTGAACTTGCGACCCCTGCGATGTCAACACAGTGCTCTACCACTGAGCTACACGCCCGCCGGGAGTGCGGCCTCTAGCGGGGAGCGCTGGGGAGCGCAAGCACCGAAAGTGACCGAACCTAAAAAATCTGCTCAGCTGTGCGAGGGGACGCTGTCCTCCGCAAACAGCTGGTCCACTTCGCGCACCAGGTCGCGCAGGTGGAAGGGCTTCGACAGCACCCGAGCCTGGGGCACGGCCTTGCCCGCCTTCAGCGTCACTGCCGCAAAACCGGTGATGAACATCACCCGCATCTCGGGTGCGATCTCCTGCGCCTTTTGTGCGAGTTCGATGCCGTCCATCTCGGGCATTACGATGTCCGTGAGGAGCAGATCGAACGTCTCGCTCTCCAGCAACGGCAAGGCGGCCGTCCCGCGATCGACCGCCGCCACGCGATAGCCGGAACGTTCGAGCGCGCGCGTCAGATACTCGCGCATCACCTGATCGTCCTCGGCCAACAGAATCCTGTACATGCATCCCTCTCGTACGAGCGCCCGCGTCTATGGGCGAACCCCTGGCGCTTTTCCAGCGCGTTGCTCCGGATCGCCGCGGGGCCTAGCATCCAGAGCGTGCCCGCGCCGCCTCTCCCCTTCGACCTGCACGGTCCCGCCGATCCGGTAACGCCGCTGGTGCTTTCGGTGCCGCATGCCGGCCGCGCCTATCCCGAGGAGATGCAGGACCTGCTGCGGGTGCCGGTTGCGGCGCTGCTACCGCTGGAGGACCGGCTGGTCGACCAAGTGGCGCTTGCGGCGCGGGGCCCCCACACGCTGTTCGTCGCCAAGCTTCCCCGCGCCTGGATCGACCTGAACCGCAGCGAGCAGGAGCGCGATCCGCAGGTCGACGCGGGCGCCGATCCGATGGCGCAGCCCCGGGCCTCGGCGCGGCTGCGCAGCGGGCTGGGGCTCATACCCCGGCGCGCCAGCAGCGCGGGCGACATCTGGAAGCGCCGGTTGCACGCGGACGAGGTCACCGCCCGCATCATGGGCCACCATCGTCCCTACCACGCCGCGGTAGCTGCCGCGCTCGCGTCGGCGCACGCGCGGTTCGGCGTCGCCATCCTGCTCGACATCCACTCCATGCCATCGCTGCCGGGCGTCACGCCTGCGCAGGTCGTGCTGGGTGACCGACACGGGCGCTCGGCAGCGCGGCGCCTGGTCGATACGCTCGAAGCCGCCGCGCAGGATGCCGGCCTTCGGATCGCCCGTAACCAGCCCTACGCCGGTGGGCACGTGGTGACGACCCATGGGGCGCCCGCACGCAACGTGCACGCGGTCCAGATCGAGTTCGATCGCGGCCTCTATCTGGATCCCACGCTGACGGAGGTTGGTCCCGGCTTTCCCCGCCTCGCTGCCGCCCTCGCCCACATGATCGCAGCCGTCGCGGCGGACGTGCTTCCGCAGGCGCTTGCCGCCGAATAGCGCAAAAAAAACCACCCCGTGCACGAAGCACGAGGTGGCCTAGGTTCAGGGAGGAGACACGCTGAAAGCGTGTCACACGATCCCGCGAAAGGGGGGAACACGAGACCGCGTACCAGAGAATATAGATATCAAGCGCAAAGGTTCAAGCGTTTGCCGACACTTGCGATGCATTGCCTGACGCGCACGACGAAACGCCGCCCGTCGGGAAGACGGACGGCGCTTGCGATTCGGGCTGCGTTCCGCCGGCCTTGCCCCGGCGGGACGTCCGATCAGGCGGTCGGCTGGGGCGCGATCATGCCCGCGCGCACCTGACGCGCGAACAGGTCCCGCATCAGCGACAGCGAGAAGATGTGCGCATAGAGCAGCGGCAGCATGCCGTTCTGCTGGATCTTGCGCAGCTGGTCGCCACGAAGCTCGTTGAGCTTCTTTTCGTCGACCATCTGGAAACCACGGTAGATGAACGGCTGCTCGGCGCCGTCCGGCTGGATCGAGACTTCACCGTCGATCAGAAGGCCCAGGTCCTTGACCTCCTTCATGAACATGGCGGTGCGCTGGCCGGCCTGCTCGAACTGCTCGTTGAACTGCAGGATCTGCTTGGTGGTCTCGCTCGGCTCGGTGCCGTCGAACAGCGCCTCGCCGTCCTCGAACGCGCCGATCGTGTCCGCGGTCGGATCGAAGCACAGCGACAGATCCTCGCTGTCCGGACGCAGGCGGGCGAGCATGTACGGATAGCGGCGGACATAGGCCGGGACGTACACTTCCGGGTCGATCAGCCGGCCGTCGGCGTCGATGAAGGTGTTGACGCCCTCGTTCAGGCCCATCAGCGCGAGCGGCACGGGATCCTCGCCAACCGAGAAGACGATCGGCATGCGACGCTGCACCAGCGGGAATTCTTCGACGGTGACCGGCACGGCATGCTCGTTGACCAGGAACGGCGCACGATCCGCAACGCGAACCTTGTAGTTGGCGTGCTGCTGGCTCGAAAGCGGTTCGAGCTGGTTGTAAAACAGAGGAAGCCCGTTGTTCTTCGGCGCCGTGGCCATTCTTGATCTCCTGGAACCCAGCTTGCGCGTCTATTTCGCCCCGTCGACGGGCGCAAGCGTCACCAGTTTGCCGGGATTGAACAGGTTCATCGGGTCGAGCCCCTGCTTGATGCCCCGCAGCGCCGCCAGGCGGGCGGGCGGGCCGAGGCGGGCAAGTTCGTCGCGCTTCATCTGGCCGATGCCGTGCTCGGCAGAGATCGAACCGCCGGCGGCAACCACCAGGTCGTGAACAAAGGTGGTGATGCCGGGCGCCTCCCCCGCCATCCAGCGGGCCGGATCAGCGCCCGCAGGCGCCCGTACGTGGAAGTGGACGTTGCCGTCCCCCAGATGCCCGAAGGCGGTGGCGTGGGTGCCCGGAAAGCGCGCCTCTGCCGCCGCGGCCGCCTCGACCATGAAGCGCGGCATCCGGTCCACCGGCACGGAGATGTCGTGCTGCACTGCCGGACCCGCGGCGCGCTCCGCCGCCGACAGCGAATCCCGGAGCCGCCAGAACGCGTCCGCCTGCGCCTCCGATGTGGCGATCACCGCGTCGGCGACGAGGCCGGCGTCCAACGCGCCACCGAGCAGTCGCGCGAGCAGGGCATCCGGCGCCTCGGCCTTCGGGGTCGCAGCGACCGCCTCGATCAACAGGTGCCATGGGTGGGTGCCGCTGAGCGGCGACCGCGCGTCCGGCAGATATTGCACCGCGCGCTCCAGCGTGTCGCCGGGGATGATCTCGAAGCTCTCGACCGCATCGGTCGTCCCTTGCATCCGTCGCAGGAGCGCCAGCCCCGCCTCCGGGTCGGCGATGCCCACCCAGGCGACAGCGCGGCCAAGGATCGCAGGGGCGAGGCGCAATGTCGCCGCGGTGATGATCCCCAGCGTGCCTTCGGCGCCGACGAGCAGTTGGTCGATGTCGTAGCCGCGATTGTCCTTGCGCAGCGGCGTGAGCCCATCGTGGATGCTGCCATCGGGCAGCACTGCCTCCACCCCGGCCACCAGCCGCCGCATCGTCCCCCAGCGCAGCACCTGGGTGCCGCCTGCGTTTGTCGAGACCAGGCCGCCGATCGTCGCCGTCCCGCGCGAGCCCAGGGTGAGCGGAAAACGGCAGCCGGCTTCCGCAGCGGCCTCATGAAGGTTCTGCAGGATCACGCCTGCCTCGGCCACCGCGAGTGCAGCCCCAGCGTCGAGGCGTCGAATGCGATCGAGGCGGCGAGTAGACAGCAGCAGCGCCGATCCGTCCGCAGGCGGCGTCGCGCCGCCCACCATCGATGTGTTGCCGCCCTGTGCGACCAGCGGCACCCGATGCTCAACCGCCAAGCGAACCATGGTGGCCACCTCGGCGGTCGAGGTCGGCAGCAGCATCGCGGCGGCCGCGCCATGAAACCGCCCGCGCCAATCGGTGAGAAAGGGCGCGATCCGGTCGGCGTCGGTGGTGAGGCTGCACTCGCCTAGCGCTTCCCGAATGGCATGGATCAGGCGGGTCTGTGCGGTCATCCCGTCGCGCTACACGGCCGAGAGGCTTGCCGCCAGTTCATCACCGGTTAAAACCCAGAGGCTGAGAAGAGAGCCCCATGCCCGTACCGAAGCCTGTACCCGTGCTTCTGCTGCTGACGCTCGCGGCCCCCATGGCCGGGGCCCAGCAGCGCGTGAGCGTTCCGGCCGGCACGGTCGTGCACAGGGAGGTGCGCATCCAGCGAATCATCGTGCGCGTGCCGCGCATGGAAGTCACCCCCGCCTCCAGTTCGCGTGCGCTGCCGGCGATCAACTGGGTGGAGAAACGCACCGACCGCTGTGTGCCCGTCGCCAACCTGGCTGCGGTGTCGATCACCCGCACCGACAGCGTCGACCTGATGCTGACCGGCGGGAAGCGGCTGCGGGCGCGCCTGGAGGAGGATTGCCCCACGCTCGACTTCTACTCGGGCTTCTACCTCAAGCCGACCGCGGACGGGATGGTGTGCGCGTCGCGCGATACGATTCGCTCCCGCTCTGGCGGGCAGTGCCGCATCTCGTCTTTCCGGATGCTCGTTCCTGGCCGCTGAAGCGCGTTCTGCTTGACAATCCGGCAGAAATCCGCAAGGCGCGGACCTGCATTCCGGTGCCGCGACGGTGCCGTTTTCCGGAAACCCCATGAACTTTGCCGATCTCGGTCTTTCCGATGAACTGCTGCACGCCGTAACGGAGGCGGGCTATACGGAGCCGACGCCCATCCAGGCGAGCGCGATCCCGTCCGTGTTGATGATGCGCGACCTGATCGGCATCGCCCAGACCGGCACCGGCAAGACGGCCGCTTTCGTGCTGCCGATGATCGACATTCTGGCCCAGGGTCGCAGCCGCGCGCGCATGCCGCGCTCGCTGATCCTGGAGCCCACCCGCGAACTCGCGGCCCAGGTTGCCGAGAACTTCGAGAAGTACGGCGCTGGCCATAAGCTGTCGATGGCGTTGCTGATCGGCGGCGTATCGATGGGAGACCAGCTGGCGGCGCTCGAAAAGGGCGTCGACGTGCTGATCGCGACCCCGGGGCGATTGATGGACCTGTTCAGCCGGGGCAAGATCCTGCTCACCGGCTGCAACCTCCTGGTGATCGACGAAGCCGACCGCATGCTCGACATGGGGTTCATCCCCGACATCGAGGAAATCTGCACCAAGCTTCCCAAGCAGCGGCAGACGCTGCTGTTCTCGGCCACCATGCCGCCGCCGATCAAGAAGCTGGCGGACAAGTTCCTCGAGAACCCCAAGACCATCGAGGTCGCGCGACCGGCGACCACCAACACCAACATCACCCAGCGGGTGGTGCATGTCAGTGCGGCCAAGAAGCGCGACGTGCTGCGACGGCTCCTGTCCTCCGACGAGGTCCGCACCGCGATCATCTTTTCCAACCGCAAGACGACCGTGCGCGAGCTCAACAAGAGCCTCCAGCGCGCGGGCTTCCGTTCGGCCGAGATCCACGGCGACATGGAACAGTCGGCGCGTATCGCCGAGCTGGACCGGTTCAAGAACGGCGAGGTCAACATCCTGGTCGCGTCGGACGTCGCGGCGCGCGGCCTGGACGTGAAGGGTGTCAGCCACGTCTTCAACTATGACGCGCCCTGGCATCCGGACGACTATGTCCACCGCATCGGCCGTACCGGCCGCGGTGGCGCGACGGGCACGGCCTACACCTTCGTCACGCCCGACGATGCCGAGAACATCGCCAACATCGAGAAGCTGACCGGTCAGAAGATCGAAGTGCTCGATCTGGGCGGCGGGCCGGCTGCGGAAGCGGAAGCGACGTCGGAGCCACGGGCACCGCGGACCGAGCGTTCACGCGATCGCCGCGGCCGCGAGGATCGCGCCCCGCAGTCTGAAGCGCCGCGTCGGGCGCGCGAGGAACGGGCGCCCCGCCATGAAGAACCACGCCGTCGTCGCGAGGCCGAGGATGCGGTGGCGGACGATGGCGGCTGGAACGGCCCCATCCCGGCTTTTCTGGACGTTCGACTCACCGCCTGATCGGGCAAGGCCGCGTGGACGATTTCATCGACTATGTTGCGCCGGTCGCGGTCGAAAGCCCGTGCGTCCTGGTGTGCACGCTCGACCTCGAGAGCGGCTGGTGTTTCGGCTGCGGTCGCACGCGCGAAGAAATTGCCGACTGGACGGCGATGTCGGCCGAGGAGCGGAGCACCGTGATGGCGGCCCTCCCCAAGCGCTGCAGCACACTCGAACAGCGGATTGCCGCCTCGATCCGCTGATTGCCGGCTTCGGCGGCCTAGCCGTCGATCTGGGCATGCAAGAAGCGCGTGGTCCGCTCCCAGGCGAGCTTTGCCGCCGCGGGGTTGTATCGTTCTGCCGACGTGTCGTTGTTGAAGGCGTGGTCGACGTCCGGATAGACATGGGCCTCCACCTGCTTGCCCGCCGCCTCCAGCGCCGTTGCCCACGTCAGGCCCGTTGCGTTCACGCGCTTGTCCTTGCCCGCATAGTGTAGCAACAGCGGCGTCTGGACCTTCGTCGCCTCGGAAGGGGCGGGCGCAGGTCCGTAATATGCCACGCCTGCGCTGAGCGCAGGTCCGGCGGCGATCGCCAGGCGATTGACGAAGGCGCCGCCCCAGCAAAAGCCGACCGCGCCCACCTTGCCGGAGCCGCCCCGCTGCCGCGCCGCACGATCGATGGTGGCGATTGCCTGACGAAGGGCCAAGTCCATGTCGATGCCGGCGATCATCTCGCGTGCGCGGTCCTCGTCGGCAGGCGTGCCGCCCTGCGGCGCCAGCAGGTCGAGTGCGACGGCTCGGAACCCGCTCAGCGCCACGCGCCTTGCAACGTCGCGAATATGCTCTGTCAGGCCCCGGTTCTCATGGATGACCAACACCGTACCGAGCTTGCGGCCGCCGGCCTCTCGGGGTGCCGCGAAATAGGCTGCGGCTGGTTTGCCCGCCTCGACCCCTTTGCGCGTGGCAGTGCGAAGGCGAGGATCGTCCGGCTGGACCTGCTGTGCTGCGGCAGGAGACGCCGCGATCGCTGCGACCAGCGCCTCGGCAGCGACGGCAGAGCCCGTGAGCGCGACCATCTCCCGCATGAAGGCGCGACGGTCGCGGTGCTCGTGGGTGAAGGCGTCGTAGAGCGCGACAGCGCGCTCGCGAAGGTCGGTCATGCCAGTTCTCCCCGAGTCGGACGGGGAGAAGCTAATCGGCTTTCTGCCTCAGCAGAAGCGGCAGGACCTCGGGCCCGCCGAGCCCGTCCCCCGCAAGCGCGGAGGGACGGGCGCGCTGGCGATCAGCGCTTGAACGGATCGATGAAGGCCGGGGCGGGCTCGGCAGTCTCGCCGTTCGCCAATGCCTCGGCATCGCGCGCCGCCTGCTGCCGCTCGTTGCGCAGCTGCTCCAGCAGTGCCTCGCGGTCGCCCTCCAGACGCGTGTCGGTCGGTGCTTCCATGCCCGCGGCCTTGGCGGCCTTGGTCACCAGTGCATCGAGCTCCCGCTGCGAGCACAGGCCGAGCGTGACCGGATCCTTCGGCACGATGTTGCCGATGTTCCAGTGCGTACGGTCGCGGATCGCGGCGATGGTGGTGCGCGTGGTGCCGATCAGCTTGCCGATCGCGCCGTCCGAGATCTCCGGATGGTTGCGGATGATCCAGGCGATGCCGTCCGGCTTGTCCTGGCGCTTCGACACCGGGGTGTAGCGCGGCCCCTTGGTGCGGCGGACCTGCTCGGGACCCTTCTGGATCTTGAGGCGATAGTTCGGATCGGCCTGGCCCTTTTCGATCTCGTCCTGCGTCAGTTCGTGGGCGCGGACCGGATCGCGGCCGGTGAGCTTGGTTGCGGCAGTGTCGTCGGCGATCGCCTGCACTTCCAGGATGTGCAGGCCGCAGAAGTCGGCGATCTGCTCGAACGACAGCGACGTGTTATCGACCAGCCAGGAAGCGGTCGCATGCGGCATCAACGGCTGGGCCACGGCAGTTCTCCAGAAACAATAAGGGCCACCCCTCGCGGGGTGGCCGTATCCGGAACAGACTTAGTGCGCGAAGTGGACAGAGGCAAGCACAGCTGCCGGCAAAGCGTTATTCCGGCAATGCTTTGCGAAAAGGGGCGCGGGTCCGATCAGACCGCCCTGCGCAGGAGCAACACCGCTTCCCCTTCGCTTGGCGCCGCTACTCCGCCGCAGCCGGTAGGTCCGCGGCGCCTGGCGTCACCGGACTGCCGGCTGGAAGCGCCGCGCCCTTTACCAGCCCGTCCAGCGAGCCACCGTCGAAACCGAGCTCCTTCATCAGCCCGTCGATCATCGGCGCCTGCGCGCGATAGCGGAGCGCCGCCTGCACCGCGGAGTTGGCGAGGTTGCGATCGCCGCCGCCGTCCGCGGCGACACCCGCCCCTGCCGTCCCGCCGGCGCCGGTCAGCCCGTCGACCTGGACGATCTTGATGCTGTCGATCGCCTCCAGCGGCTTGGATGCCTCACGAATGACCTCCGGCAGCACCTTCAGAAGCGCGAGCTTGGTCTGGAGCGACACCTGGTCCGACGACAGGAGGTTCGCCGCCTCGTTGACCGCACGCTGACCGGCGGCCTCCACCTCGAAGCGAACGCGGTCGGCCTCGGCGCGCAGCTTGGCGGCCTCTGCCTCACCCTCTGCGGCAAGGCGCGCGGCCTCGGCACGGTCGGCGGCGGCCTGCTTCTCCGCCTCTGCCTCGACGCGGATGCGGATCGCGGCGCGTTCCGCCTCCCGCGCGGCGTCGATCAACTCGATGCGCTTGGTACGCTCGGCGATCTCGGTCTCGCGGCTGGTCGACACCTGTTCCTCGGCCGCGACCGCATCGGCGCGCGCCTTGTCGGCCTCGGCGCGAGCCTGGCTCTCGTCGCGGCTCTTGTTCTGGACGGCGATCTGCTGCTCCTGACGCGCGAGTTCGAGCGCCTGTTCCTGGGCGATGCGCGCTTCCTTGATCGCGCGATCCGCCTCGATCTGCTGCGCGTCGATCTGGCGCTTGGCCTCGATCCGCGCGGCATCGGCTTCGCGCTGCCGGGCAGCCTGCTCGCGCGCGACCTCGGCCGCCTGCTCGGCGCGGCGCACCTCCAGCTCGCGCTCCTGCTCGAGCCGGGCGAACTCCTGGTCGCGGCCGATCAGGAACGACTGGCGGGCCGCTTCCAGGTTCTTGGTCTCGATCTGGACGCGGGTGTCCTGTTCGATGTCGTTGCGCGCCTTCTTGCGCAGCTCGATCTGCTCGGTGAGCTTGGTCAGGCCCTCGGCGTCGAACGCGTTGTTGGCGTTGAAGTGCTCGATCGACGTCTGGTCGAGACCGGTGAGCGAGACGCTCTCCAGCTCCAGGCCGTTCATCGCGAGATCGGCCGACGAGACCTGCTGCACCTTCTGCACGAATTCGCTGCGCTGCTCGTGCAGCTGCGCCATGGTCATGCCGGCTGCCACCGAGCGCAGCGCGTCGACGAACTTGCCCTCGACCAGTTCCTTGAGTGCATCGGGATGCATGGTGCGCATGCCCAGCGTCTGCGCGGCGATGGCGATCGACTGGGCATCCGGCTTCACGCGGACGTAGAACTCGGCCTTCACGTCGATCCGCAACCGGTCGAGCGTGATGAGCGCATCGCTGTTCTTGCGTTCCACGGCCAGCCGCACGGTGTTCATGTTGACTGGCATGGTCTCGTGAAACACCGGCAGCACCAGCGCACCGCCGTTGATGACCACCTTTTCCCCGCCGGCGCCGGTGCGGACGAAGCCGATCTCCTTCGAGGCGCGCTTGTAGAGCTTGGCGAACAATAGGCCGATCACCAGCAGCAGGATCAGCGCCGCCCCGGCCACGATGCCGACCGTGGTCAGCATTCCGGATTGGGGCACCACCACGTCGGTATTCATCGTCACGCTCCTAGCTGGGGCAACTTGTGATCGCCGCGAGAAATGGCACGGAACACGTCGTTCTCGCGCCGGACGAGCAGCACCTGCTCGCCCTCTTCGAAGATCTGTCCGGGGTTGTCGGGCTCGACCATCACGTAATGCGGTTGCCCGTGATGGTCTTCGACCCGCGCCCGAGCAGGCGCGCCGGGAACTGCGCGACCGATCACGATGCGGGCAAAGCGACCGACCAGTTCCTCGAGCAGGATCGCGGTGGTGTGGTCTTGCGGAAGCACCCGCGCCAGGCCACGTGCGGCGAGCCCGGTGAGCGGCAATGCGGCGATGGTGGCGGCCGGCACGGCGATCCAGCCGCTCAGCAGAGCGCCCGCCCATTCGAGCGCTGCCTGTTCACCCAGCAGCCCGATCGAGCCGAAGATCCCGAGGAACAGGACCAGCAGCATCAGCAGCGGCACTCGGCCGACACCGAGCCACGACAGCAGGTCGCCACCGATGTCGGCGTCCAGATCCGCATCGGCATCCAGCTCGACGCCGAAGCCGATCAACTGCACCAGTCCGATCAACAGCATCAGAACAAGCGCCGCAGTAAAGGCGATGTTCTGCGGCAGGCCCAGAAACTCGAGCAACTCCCCCTCCCCGATTCGAAGTCGAGCTTAGGGGTGCTTCTATTCACACTCTAGCGGAATCGGATCGACGCGGGGGAAGTCGCAGACGGTGCCCCCGCGGCTTTTCCTTGTCCGGTTGCGGCTTTGGTGGTTGTAGGCAGGCGCGGCGCATCGCGCCGCCGACGAGGCACCAACGAAGAGGGCCGTACGTGATCACTTCCCAAGACGTCCACGCAGCCGCTACCCGGATCGCCGGCAAGGTGATCCGCACCCCCGTGGTGCACAGCGATGCGATCAGCCGGATTACCGGCGCGGACGTCTGGCTGAAGCTGGATACGCTGCAGGTCACCGGCGCGTTCAAGGAGCGGGGCGCCGCCAACCGGCTCGCGCTGCTCTCCGCGGAAGAACGGGCTGCCGGGGTCGTCGCGATGTCGGCAGGGAACCATGCCCAGGCGGTCGCG
Source organism: Sphingomonas sp. ACRSK (assembly GCF_022346685.1). Lineage (NCBI taxonomy): Bacteria > Pseudomonadati > Pseudomonadota > Alphaproteobacteria > Sphingomonadales > Sphingomonadaceae > Sphingomonas > Sphingomonas sp. ACRSK. Next base: position 54,782 of record NZ_JAKRNR010000008.1, read on the forward strand.
CGCCACGCAGCGCTGCTCGGCATCCGCGCGGTGATCGTGATGCCGGCCTTCACCCCCTCCACCAAGGTCACCCGCACCGCCCGCTGGGGCGCCGAGGTCGTGCTGCACGGCACGACCCTGGCCGAGGCCGCCGCCCACGCCCACCATCTCGCCGACGGTCAGGGGCTGGTGTTCGTCCACCCATACGACGACGACGCGGTGATCGCAGGCCAGGGTACGCTCGCGCTCGAACTGATCGAGGATGTGCCCGAGCTCGACACGCTGGCGATTCCGGTCGGAGGCGGCGGGCTGGTCGCAGGCGCCGCGCTCGCAGCGGAGGGCGCCGGTCGCCCGATCGTCACCTATGGCGTCGAGGTCGAAAGCTATGCGGCCATGGCGCAGGAACTGGCGGGCACGCCCGTCAGCGTCGGCGGTGCGACCGTAGCGGAAGGCATTGCCGTCCGCGACGTCGGCCGCAAGCCGCTGGAGATCGTGCGCCAGCTGGTGAAGCAGGTGCTGACCGTGCCCGAACGCGCGATCGAGAGCGCGATCGCGCTCTTGGCCGAGGAAGCCAAGATCGTTGCCGAGGGGGCAGGAGCGACCGGCGTCGCCGCGCTGCTGACCTATCCGGAGCTGTTCCGTGGCCGCAAAGTCGGGGTGCCGGTGTGCGGGGCGAACATCGACAATCGCGCGCTCGCCAATGTGCTCCAGCGGGTGATGGTGCGCGACGGGCGGCTGATGCGACTGATCCTCGACATCCCCGACCGCCCGGGCGTCCTCGGCGAGATCTCCACGCGGATCGGTGCAGCCGGGGCCAACATCATCGAGGTTTCGCACCACCGGCTCTTCACTTCCCCCAGCGTCCAGGCTGCGCGGCTGGAGGTGATGTTCGAGGCACGCGACGCGACCCACAGCGATGCCGTGGTGGCCGCGCTGCAGGAGCATTATGCGGTGACGCGACTGTAGAGGCGTTCCGCCGGCGACCGAGTCGCCGGCGGTTCAGTCGCCGATCGTCAGCACGATCTTGCCGACGTGGTCGCCCGCCTCCATGCGCCGGTGCGCCTCGGCTGCTTGCGAGAGCGGAAAGCTGTGGTCCATCAGCGGGCGCAGCTTGCCTTCAGCCACGAACGGCCAGACCAGCCGCGCGATCTCTTCGGCGACCAGTGTCTTGAACTCCGCATCGCGCGGGCGCAGCGTCGAGCCGGTCAGCGTCAGGCGGCGGCGCATCACCTGCCAGATCGGAATGGTCGCCTCCGCGCCACGCTGCACCGCAATCGAGACGTGGCGCCCATCCTCGGCCAGGCACTTCAGGTTTCGCGGCACATAGTCGCCGCCGACCATGTCGAGCACCGCCGCGACGCCTGCGCCGCCGGTGATCGCCTTGACCCGCTCGACGAAGTCCTCGGTCTTGTAGTTGATCGCGTGGGTCGCGCCATGCGCCAGCGCCGCCTGGGCCTTGTCGTCGGAGCCCACCGTCACGATGATCTCGACCCCGAACAGCGCGCACAGGCTGATCGCCATGGTGCCGATGCCGCTGGTGCCACCATGGACCAGCACGGTGTCGCCGGCCTGGACATAGGCGCGCTCGAACAGGTTGGTCCACACGGTGAACAGCGTCTCCGGCAACGCCGCGGCCTCTGCCATCGAGAGCCCCTCGGGGACCGGCAGGCACTGGCCCGCGGGCGCCAGCGCATATTCGGCATAGCCGCCGCCGGCCAGCAGGGCACAGACGGCGGCACCGATCAGGCCTGGATCCACGCCTTCGCCGACCGCGGCGACCGTGCCGGCAACCTCAAGCCCGGGGATGGACGGCGCGCCGGGGGGCGGCGGGTAATTACCCGCGCGCTGGAGCAGGTCGGGCCGGTTCACGCCGGCCGCCGCGACCCGGATCAGCACCTCGCCGGGTCCGGGCTGCGGCACCGGACGCTCGGCCGGCACCAGCACCTCGGGCCCGCCCGCCACCTCCGGGTCGATCGCGATCATGGTACCCGGAGTGCTCTCGGGAAGGTTCATCGGCATCTGGCTCCCTTTGCTTCCCCGCGCGTTGCCCAGCGTTATTGACATCGCGCAAAGGAGGGTCAACGCTGTGCCGATGGACGCCGAGGAATTTCTGCCGCGTCGCAAGGACGATCCGCTGGCGCAGCTGGCCCGCGAGGACCTAGACCCGTTGTCGGTCGCGGAGCTTCACGCACGCATCGCGGCGCTGGAGGCGGAGATCGCCCGGTGCCGAAGCCAGGTTGAGCGGGCGACGACCCATCGGGCCAGCGCCGACGCGCTCTTTCGAAGGTGACCATCGGGGCACTGGTCACGGGAACGTTCCTGGAACGCCGGGGCCGGCAGCCGCTTGATGTGGGCCCCTTGCGTTCCGACATAGATGCAAACGGCCGATGCACGCTCGTCGGCCCGGTTGGAGTATCCGTCTGATGCCATCCTTTGCCTCCGCCCTCGAAACCACGCTGCACAAGGCGCTCGAGGCTGCGTCCACCCGCCGGCACGAATATGCCACGCTCGAGCACCTGCTGTTCGCGCTGGTGGAGGACGAACATGCGTCCAAGGTCATGAACGCCTGCGGCGTCGACCTGGGCGAACTCAAGGCGACTGTCGCCCAGTATCTCGACACCGAACTCGACGCGCTGAAGGTCGACTCGGCCACCGATCCCTCGCCCACCTCCGGCTTCCAGCGCGTCGTCCAGCGCGCGATCCTTCACGTCCAGTCCTCCGGCCGCGACGAAGTGACCGGCGCCAACGTGCTCGTTGCGCTGTTTTCTGAACGCGAAAGCTACGCCGTCTACTTCCTCCAGCAGCAGGACATGAGCAGGCTCGATGCGGTCAGCTATATCAGCCACGGCGTCGGCAAGGGCGGCTCGCCGTCTGAGGCACGCGAAGTGAAGGGCGCCGACGAGGAAAAGCCCAAGGCCGATCCCAAGGGCAAGGGCGAGAGCGCGCTGAAGCAGTTCTGCGTCGATCTCAACGAAAAGGCGAAGAACGGCAAGGTCGATCCCCTGATCGGCCGCTCTGCCGAGGTCGATCGCACGGTGCAGATCCTGTGCCGCCGCTCCAAGAACAACCCGCTCTATGTGGGCGATCCCGGCGTCGGCAAGACCGCGATCGCGGAAGGGCTGGCGCGCAAGATCGTCGAGGGTGACGTGCCGGAAGTGCTGCTGCCCGCCGTCATCTATTCGCTCGACATGGGCGCGCTGCTCGCCGGCACCCGCTATCGCGGCGATTTCGAGGAGCGGCTGAAGCAGGTCGTCAACGAGCTCGAAAAGCTGCCGCACGCGATCCTGTTCATCGACGAGATCCACACGGTGATCGGCGCGGGCGCGACCTCGGGCGGCGCGATGGATGCGTCCAACCTCCTGAAGCCGGCGCTGTCGGGCGGCGCGATCCGTTGCATCGGCTCGACCACCTACAAGGAGTTCCGCAACCACTTCGAAAAGGATCGCGCGCTGCTGCGTCGGTTCCAGAAGATCGACGTCAACGAGCCGTCGGTCGAGGACACGATCAAGATCCTGACCGGCCTGCGCACCGCATTCGAGGGGCACCATTCGGTCAAGTACACCCCCGACGCGATCAAGTCGGCGGTGGAACTGTCGGCGCGCTACATCAACGACCGCAAGCTGCCGGACAAGGCGATCGACGTGATCGACGAGGTCGGTGCGATGCAGATGCTGGTGGCGCCGAACAAGCGCAAGAAGACCATCACCACCCGCGAAGTCGAGGCGGTGATCGCCACCATGGCGCGCATTCCGCCGAAGTCGGTGTCGACCGACGACACGCGCGTGCTCGCCAACCTCGACACCGATCTCAAGCGCGTCGTGTTCGGGCAGGACCCGGCGATTGAGGTGCTGTCCTCGGCGATCAAGCTCAGCCGGGCGGGCCTGCGCGATCCCGACAAGCCGATCGGCAACTACCTCTTCTCCGGCCCCACGGGCGTCGGCAAGACCGAGGTTGCGCGCCAGCTGGCCGAGATCCTGGGCATTCCGCTCCAGCGCTTCGACATGTCCGAGTATATGGAGCGCCATTCGGTCAGCCGGCTGATCGGTGCCCCTCCGGGTTATGTCGGCTATGACCAGGGCGGTCTGCTGACCGATGCGGTCGACCAGAACCCGCATTCGGTGCTGTTGCTCGACGAGATCGAAAAGGCGCATCCGGACCTGTTCAACATCCTGTTGCAGGTGATGGACAACGGCAAGCTGACCGACCACCACGGCAAGACCGTCGATTTCAGGAACACCATCCTGATCATGACGACCAACGCCGGTGCGTCGGACATGGCCAAGGAGTCGATCGGCTTCGGCCAGATCAGCCGCGAGGACGTGCAGGAGGAGGCGGTGAAGAAGCTCTTCACCCCTGAATTCCGCAACCGCCTCGATGCGATCGTGCCGTTCGGCTACCTGCCGACCGAGGTGGTCGAGCGCGTGGTGGAGAAGTTCATTCTCCAGCTCGAGCTCCAGCTCGCCGACCGCAACGTCCACATCCACCTGGATGAGGCCGCCAAGGCGTGGCTGACCGAGCGCGGTTATGACAAGCTTTATGGCGCACGGCCGATGGGGCGCCTGATCCAGGAGAAGATCAAGCAGCCGCTCGCCGAGGAGCTGCTGTTCGGCAAGCTCGTCCACGGGGGCGAGGTGTCGGTGAAGCTGAAGGACAGCGCGCTCGCCTTCGAGATCACCCCGGCAGCTCCGCGCAAGCCCAAGAAGGGCGGCCGGGCCAAGGCACCCGCCAAGGCGTAACCAATCTCCGGCCCCGGTCCTCGTGACCGGGGCCCAACTTTTTCCCTTCTCCGCGCTTAACGGATTTTTCGCACCGCGCGCGATAGGTCCGATCGCGTGAGCTGGAGCCTGAATCGACTGGCGCGGATCGTCTGCGCACTGGTGCTGGCGGGTCTCGCCCTCACCCAGCAGGCCGCCGCCGCCCCATCGCAACGTGCCGCATCCCTCCGGGCCTGCGTCCGGCCAGATGCGGATGGGCTAACGCCCGGGAGCCTCTTCTCACAGCCTCAAAGCTTCGACTGCGCCACTCCGCAGCGATCCTGGGGACCAGGCGACTATTGGGTCCTGTCCAGCCCGGTGACGCTCCGTCCCCCGGCCGACGAGCCGCTTCGAGTCCGGTCCGGAAGCGTCTGGATCCGCGGCATGTCGGTGTACGTGCTCTATGCCGACGGACACATCGCCTCGGTGACCGTCGACCAGCGCGGGCTCACGCAGCACCTCCAGCTCGGTGCGCTGATCGAGTTCGCGCTGCCCTCGCGGAGCGCGCCCGTGACACGGCTGCTCTGGCACGTTGAAGGAGCGGCGAACGTCCGGGGCATCGTGCTCGGGCCGCGGCTCCTCACCCGCGCCGAGGCCGAACGCCAGACATTGAAACTGGCGGCGATCTACGCAGCCTTCGCAGGTCTCTGCATCGCGCTCATCGTCTACAATCTCGCGCTGTGGAAGGCGCTGCGCCACCGCTTCCAGCTCGCCTACTGCGCGATGCTGCTTTGCCTGTTGTTCTACGCGGCATCTTCCTCGGCTGCGCTCGCCTGGCTGCTGCCGGACATCCAGAACAACCAGCGGATCACGATCAACTATGTAATGCTCGCCTGGGCCGGCGCGGCCGCGCTCGCCTTCAGCCGGAGCTTCTTCGAGGCGCGGATCTTCGATGGCTGGGTGGGCCGACTCACGGAACTGTCGGCGGCGGGCATGGCGGTGCTGGGGCTCCTGTTCCTGCTGATCGCACCGGTGAACATCCACGCTCTCGACGCGCTGTTCTCCCTGTCTTTCCTGGCACTGATCGGCGTGATCGCCCCGATCCTGTGGCGGGCGTGGCGGCGGCGGAGCAACTATCTGTGGCTGTTCGCGCTGACCTGGTCGTCACCGGTCGTCATGGTGATCGTGCGGGTGTCCAGCAACTTCGGGCTGCTTTCGTGGAGCTTCTGGATCGACAACAGCACCGTGCTCGCGATGAGCGCCGAGGCGCTGCTCACCAGCCTGGCGATCGCCTATCGCATCCGCCTGCTGAGCATGGAGCGGGATGCGGCAATCCGCCAGGAGATCAGCACGCGACGCCTGGCCGATACCGATCCGCTCACCGGCCTGCTGAACCGCCGCGCCTTCCTGGCCCAGGCGATCGGCCGCACGGCGGAACAGCAGCTGCTGGTCGCCGACATCGATCATTTCAAGCGGATCAACGACGCCATCGGCCACGACGGCGGCGACGAAGTGCTGCGGGTGGTGTCGCGCACCCTCCGTCGGGCAGCGCCGGCAGGCACGTTGATCGCGCGGATCGGAGGCGAGGAATTCGCGATCCTCGCCGATTCGCGCGCGGCACTGAACCCGGAGGCGCTGCTCGCGTCGCTCCGCACGGCGGCGATGCCCTATGGGTTGAAGGTCACGGCGAGCATCGGCAGCTGCATCGGGCCGTTGGCGACGGAAGCCGACTGGCAGCAGCTCTATCACCAGACCGACGCCGCACTGTTCGCTGCCAAGCACGCTGGCCGGGATCGGGTGCACTGGGCCGAGCCGTCGCGCAACGCCGCATGAGAAAAGGGGCGACGCTCCGGCGCCGCCCCATCGATGCTATTGCTCGTCGCCCATCCGCAAGGCGGCGATGAAGGCTTCCTGCGGGATGCTGACCGAGCCGTACTCGCGCATCTTCGCCTTGCCCTTCTTCTGCTTCTCCAGGAGCTTGCGCTTGCGGGTGGCGTCGCCGCCATAGCATTTGGCGGTCACGTCCTTGCGCATCGCGCTGATCGTCTCGCGCGCGATCACCTTGCCGCCGATCGCCGCTTGGATCGGGATCTTGAACATGTGCCTGGGGATCAACTCCTTCAGCCGCTCGACCATGCCGCGACCGCGCACTTCGGCCGTGCCACGGTGGACGATCATGCTGAGCGCATCGACCGGCTCCTCATTGACCAGGATGCTCATCTTGACGAGGTCGCCCTCCCGATAGCCGATCTGCTGGTAGTCGAAGCTCGCATAACCCTTCGACAGCGACTTCAGCCGATCGTAGAAGTCGAACACCACTTCGTTGAGCGGCAGTTCGTACGTCGCCTGCGCGCGACCGCTGACATAGGTCAGGTTCTTCTGGATGCCGCGCCGATCCTGGCAGAGCTTCAGGATCGAGCCGAGATATTCGTCGGGGACGTAGATCGTGGCTTCGATCCACGGCTCGCTGATGCTCGCGATCTTGTTGGGATCGGGCATGTCGGCCGGATTGTGCAGGTCGATCTTGGTCACACCCGCGGGATCGGGATGCGTCAGTTGGATCTCGTACACCACCGACGGCGCGGTGGTGATGAGGTCGAGGTCGTATTCGCGGGTCAGCCGCTCCTGGATGATCTCCAGGTGGAGCAGCCCAAGGAAGCCGCAGCGGAAGCCGAAGCCCAGCGCCGCCGAGGTCTCCATCTCGAAGCTGAAGCTCGCGTCGTTCAGCCGCAGCTTGCTGATCGATTCGCGCAGCTTCTCGAAGTCGTTGGCGTCGACCGGGAACAGGCCGCAGAACACCACCGGCTGCACTTCCTTGAAGCCCGGCACGGCTTCGGCCGCGGGTCGCTTGGCATCGGTGATGGTGTCGCCGACCGCGGTCTGGGCGACTTCCTTGATCTGCGCGGTGATGAAGCCGATCTCACCCGGACCCAGATCGGTCAGCTGCTCGATCTTCGGCCGGAAGCAGCCGACGCGGTCCACCAGGTGCGTGGTGCCGGCGTTCATGAACTTGATCTGCTGGCCCTTCTTCAGCGTGCCGTCGATCACGCGAACCAGGATGACGACGCCCAGATACGGGTCGTACCAGCTGTCGACGAGCATCGCCTTCAGCGGCGCGTCCGCATCGCCCTTGGGCGCGGGAATCCGCTCGACCACCGTGTCGAGGATTTCCTCGATGCCGATCCCGGCCTTTGCGGAGGCAAGCACTGCGTGGGACGTGTCGAGGCCGATCAGGTCCTCGATCTCGGCCTTCACGCGTTCGGGCTCGGCGGCGGGCAGGTCGATCTTGTTGATGACCGGGATGATCTCGTGATCGTGCTCGATCGACTGGTAGACGTTGGCGAGCGTCTGCGCCTCTACGCCCTGCGCCGCGTCCACCACCAGCAGCGCGCCTTCGCACGCGGCCAGGCTGCGCGAGACTTCATAGGCGAAGTCGACGTGGCCCGGCGTGTCCATCAGGTTGAGGACATGGCCCTTCCATTCCAGGCGCACGGTCTGCGCCTTGATGGTGATGCCGCGTTCCTTCTCGATCTCCATGTTGTCGAGCACCTGCGCCGACATCTCGCGGTCGGAGAGGCCGCCGGTGCGCTGGATCAGCCGGTCCGCAAGCGTCGATTTGCCGTGATCGATGTGCGCGATGATCGAGAAATTGCGGATCTTGCTGAGTTCTGTCGCCATGATTCCGCGCGGTTAGCACCGGGCCGGGCGGATGCGAAGGGGGCGCGCGCGCAGACCGCGCATCCCGACGGCAGAAAAGCGCAAAAGAGACGCTTGTCTCCTGCGAAATCGCTGATATAAGCCGCCGCCTGCCACCTGGTCAGCGACTGGGATGGCATCGGTCGGGGAATAGCTCAGCCTGGTAGAGCACTGTGTTCGGGACGCAGGGGCCGGAGGTTCGAATCCTCTTTCCCCGACCATTTTCTTTCAAGACATCGATGATACACCCCTTTTCGGGGAGCGTTCGCCCAGGCGAGGGCGGCGCCGGGCTACGGCGTTCGGCCCGCTTTCCGCGCCCGCTAGCGCGAGCCCTGCATAGCCGAGGCCCTGCTCCGCACGAACGCCTCTGCCTCGGCATGGCTGATCTGCTCGACCGGGCCGAAGGTTCCCGTCGAGCAATCCGTGGTCGCCTCGGTATCTTCGTCTGCCTGCACCTCCGCAAGCGAGGGGATGTGGCCATCCAGTCGGTAGCGAAACGACCAGCTCGCGATCGAGATCGCCAGGGGCGCATCGAAGGCGTAGACGGCAAGGAAGCCCGGCCGCTTGCCCGGTGCCGCGACGAGGAAATAGTTCGTCCCCTCGGAGACCATCGGCGAGCAGTATAGCGCCTGCACCGGATTGAACCCGAAGGGCTGACCGGGCGGGCCGTCCCATTCGAAGGTGAGTTCCGATACCAGGTCGGCGTTGGGCGCAAGAACGGTGCCGCCTGCAAGCTTGCCGATGGTTCGAAACGTTTCTTCAGCCGAGGGCGGTGCGTCGATCCACCGTATCGGTGAGGCCTTTGCCCGCAACGCAGTGATCGTGGGCGTGCCGACGGCATGCGCCTCCGGGGCGAGCGCGAGCAGGGTCTCCGCCAGGGCGTCCATCGGTGCGGAAGTCCTGGACCCCTGTCGACCAGCGGCGCGCACTTCCGCCGACCCTGAAGCCGCCAGAGCAGCAAGGCAGACACCCGCAACGACCGCGTAACGCATTCTGGTCCCCTTCCCTGCAATACCCCCGAACCTCCGCGAGAGCCGCGGTTTTGACATACCGCGACGGCCATGGCGGGCGTCAAGCGGCAGCCCGCGCGGCGTCTTTGTGCACCCGCAGCATTGCATCGCGGACTCCAGGCGCCAAATTGAAGGTTCATGTCTTTGCACCTCCCGCACGGACTCGATCCGCGCAACTTCCTTCGCCCGCGGCGCCGCGGCATCGCTTCCGTCCACTCCGAAGTGCGCGACGGCATCGTGCCGGCGGGCGAGCGGATCGCCGAGACCACCGACCAACAGGGCGGCGCGCCGGCGAGCGCCAACTATCGGACGGTCGCGCTGATCATCGCCTGCGCGATGTTCATGGAGAATCTTGACGCCACCGTGCTCGCGACAGCGCTGCCCACGATGGCACGCGACTTTGGCGTGCGCGCGCCGGAGATGAGTATCGCGCTCACCTCCTATCTGCTCGCGCTGGCGATGTTCATCCCGGCCTCTGGCTTCGTCGCCGATCGCTTCGGTGCCAAGCCCGTGTTCCGCTGGGCGATCGCGGTATTCGTGCTGGGCTCGCTTGCCTGTGGCCTGGCGCCCAACCTGCCGACCATGGCGGTCGCGCGCTTCCTGCAGGGCATCGGCGGCGCGATGATGATGCCGGTCGGGCGACTGGTGCTGCTGCGCTCCGTCGCCAAGCGCGACATGGTATCGGCGATGTCGTGGCTGATCATGCCGGCGCTGATCGGGCCGATCCTGGGCCCGCCGGTGGGCGGCTTCATCGTCACCTATGCCGACTGGCGGTGGATCTTCTGGCTCAACCTGCCGATCGGCATCCTCGGCTTCGTGCTGGTTGGCAAGTTCATCGCCGACATTCGCGAGGGGGAAGCGCAGCCCTTCGACCGAACCGGCTTCCTCCTGTCGGCAGCAGCGCTCGGCTGCCTGCTGCTGGGGTTCGAGATGGTGAGCCGATCGGAAGGGGCAGGTGTCGCGGTGCCGCTGATCGTCGTCGGCGCGGTGACCGGCCTGCTCTATGTGCTGCACGCACGCCGCACCGAGCACCCGATCCTCGACCTTTCGCTGATGCGCATCCCTACGTTCCGGCTTTCCGTCCTGGGCGGCTCGCTGGCGCGGATCACCCAGGGCGCGCAGCCGTTCCTCCTGCCGCTGATGATGCAGTTGGGCTTCGGCCTCACGGCCGCGCAGAGCGGCGCGATGACGGTTGCCACCGCAATCGGGTCGTTCGGGATGAAGGGCGTGGCACGCCGCCTGCTCCATCGCTTCGGCTTCCGGTCCAGCCTGGTGGTGATGGGCGTGCTCGGCACGGCCGCCTATGCGGTCTGCGGCCTGTTCCGCCCGGATTGGCCGCTGCCGGCGATCTTCGCAGTGCTGGTGGTCTCGGGCTTCCTGATGTCGTTCCAGTTCACCGCCTACAACACGATCGCCTATGACGAGATCGGCAAGGAGCGGATGAGCGCGGCGACCAGCTTCTACTCGACCTTCCAGCAGCTGATGCTGTCGCTTGGCATCTGCACGGCCAGCGTCGCGCTGCACGTGTCGATGGGCGCGAGCGGCCGGGCGAGCCCTGGCTTCCCCGACTTCTCCGCCGCATTCTGGACGGTGACGGCGATCTCGCTGGCGGCACTGCTGGTCAACCTGCGCTTCGACCCGCAGGCGGGCGCCGAGCTGAGCGGCCGGGCAAAGCCGGCCTAATCCGATCCCGCCGCTTGCCGCCGGGCGGTGCGCTGCATAGACCCGAACCACTGGAACTTGTGGGGGTCGTCGATGCGCTCTGGTCTGTTTGCCCTGTTGCTCCTGGCCGGGACGACGCTGCCCGGCAGCGCGATCGTCGCCAAGCCTGCAGCACCCGCCGCGGCTTCGGCACAGGACGAAGCGTTCGAGGCGCTGGGCAAGCGCTTCCTGGACGAGATGGCGCGGCTGCGCCCGACCTATGCGACGTATCTGGGCGACCATCGCTTTGATGCAGAGGTCGACGACCTGTCCGCCGCGGGCCGTGGGCGCGAGGTAGCGGCGCTGAAGCGTACCCAGGCGGCACTGGAGCGGATCGATCGCAGCAAGCTCAGCCGCGAGAACCAGGTCGATGCGGCGCTGCTCGCCAACGAGCTTGCTTACCAGCTGTGGACGATCGAGACGCTGAAGCCCCACGAATGGGATCCGCAGGGCGCCAACGAGTCCGTCTCCGGGGGACTCTACCTGCTCGCCGCGCGCGACTTTGCGCCGTGGCCGCAGCGGCTGCGGGCGGCGATCGCGCGGATGGAGAAGACGCCGCAGCTGTTCCAGCAGATGCGCGCCAGCCTGGTACCCGCACGCGTGCCGGAGGTGTTCGCCAAGACCGTGGCGCAGCAGAACTCGGGCGTGCTCCAGATCGCAGAAGGCATGCTGGCGCCGCACAAGGGCGAGCTTCCTGCCGCCGAGCAGAAGCGGTTCGACGCGGCGCTTGCGACGCTCAAGACGGCAGTCGCCGACCAGCAGAAGTGGCTGGACACGGTGCTGGTGCCGCAGGCGAAGGGAGACTTCCGGCTCGGCGCCGAGCGCTACGACCAGAAGCTGCGCTTTGCGCTGGTGACCGATCTCACCCGCCCCGAGATCAAGGCGCGGGCGCTCAAGGCCAAGGCGGATGCGCGGGCGGAGATGTATGCGATCGCGCGCACCGTGCTGGCGGGCAAGCCGAACGCGCCGGCGCTCCCCGCCTCCCCTACGCCCGCCCAGCAGCAGAAGGCGATCGAGGCGGCGCTGGAGCTGACCTATGCCAAGCACCCCGCACGGGGCGGCGTGATCGCGGAGGCGACCAAGACGCTCCAGCAGGCGACCGCGTTCGTGCGCGCCAAGAACCTCATCACCGTGCCCGACACGCCCGTCCAGATCATCGAGATGCCGAAGTTCCGTCAGGGCGTGGCCGTCGCCTATTGCGACAGCCCGGGGCCGTTCGAAAAGCAGCTCGGCACCTTCTTTGCCGTGTCGCCGATCCCCGAGGACTGGAGCGACGCGCAGGCGGAGTCCTTCCTGCGCGAATACAACGACTACATGATCCACGACCTGAGCGTGCATGAGGCGATGCCGGGGCATCACCTCCAGATCGCGCACGCCAACGAGTATCCGTCGATGCTGCGCGCGGTGCTCGCGTCCGGGCCGTTCATCGAGGGCTGGGCGGTCTATGCCGAGGGGATGATGGCGGACCAGGGCTATCTGAACGGCGATCCGCTGTTCAAGCTGACCGTCCTCAAGATGCGGCTGCGCTCGATCACCAACACGCTGCTCGACATCGGCATCCACACCGAGGGGATGACCGAGGCGCAGGCCATGCAGCTGATGATGGAGGGCGCATTCCAGCAGGAGCGTGAGGCCGCGGGCAAGTGGACGCGCGCGCGCCTCTCCTCCACCCAACTGCTGAGCTATTTCGTCGGCTATTCGGAGCATCTGGAACTGCGCGCGGCCGTCGAGAAGCGCGAGGGCGCGGCGTTCGACCTGAAGCGCTACAACGACGCGGTGCTGGCCCACGGATCCCCGCCGGTGCGCTATGTCCGCGCACTGATGCTGGGCGAGGCCATTCACTAAGGCGGGTTCGCCTCCTCGGATCATTTGCCGCTGCCGGTGGTTGCTGGCGAACGATCCGAGGGAGAAGCCGATTGCCCGAACCCAGCGCCGTGCCCGCCCTCCCCTGTCTGCGGCAGGGGTAAGGGCGTGTACCTGCTCTTCATCCTGTTCGCGGCCGGCGCCGGCATCACCAGCGCGCTCCAATCGGGCACCAACAATGCCCTGCAAAAAGCGCTGGGCACGCAGCTTTGGACGGTCTCGATCGTCTCGGTGGTGACGCTGTCCGTGTCGCTGCTGCTGTCGCTGGCAGCGGGCGAGCGGCTGCCGAGCGGCCAAGCGATCGCGCAGGCGCCGTGGTGGTCGTGGACCGGGGGCGTTCTCGGCATCGTATTCGTGCTGGCGACCGTCTATGCCTCCCCCCGGCTGGGGGCGGGGCTGTTCGTGGCGCTGATCGTCACCGCCTCCACGGTCGCGGCACTGGTGCTCGACCATTTCGGCTGGATGGGGTTCGAGGTGCACCAGGCGGGCTTCGGTCGCATCGCCGGCGCGGTGCTGATGATCCTGGGCGTCGCGCTGATCTCGATCTTCTAGGCAGCTGGCTTGCGGGGCGCCACGAACGCCGGCGCCTCGGGCGGAACCGCGGCGTTGCGCCAGCGGGCGACCGGCACCACCACCGGGCCCTCCTCGCCCGCGCGGCGCTGGATCAGGGTGGCGCCTTGCTGCGCGGTGCCGCCCACCGTGGCACGGGTGCGCACCCAGAAGGTGTTGGAGCGAAGGCTGGCGCCCGGCGGCATGGTCACGCCTTCGTCGGCCAAGTCCTGGAGCGACAGGAAGCCCTGGCGGGTGCGGGTCGCCACCAGCCGCTCGGCCACGACGGGATCGTCGAACAGCACCGTCATCAGTTCGGGCGAGGCGGCGTTCAAATTTATCGTCGTGCTGCCCGGCAATGCCGTCGCCAGCCGCTCGAGCCGGTCGGCGAGTTCGGACGGTACCCCGGAGTAGCGCAGGGGACGCAGGTCGCTGATCGGGCCGTATTCGCGGATCAACCCGACCGCGACGGCGAGCTGGTTGTCGTCGAAGCCGGCCGCGCGGCCGATCTTTGCGAACAGCAGCTGGGCCGAGAGGTCATCCTTGCGGACGGCGTTGACGTTGAAGCGCCCTTCGGCATCCGCGATCGCGAGGTCGAAGCGGCCGCCCTCGATCGGCACGTCGCTGTCGGCGATCGCCCCCCAGGGCTCGCTCGCATAGTCTGCATCCGGCGCGTCGCGCGCATCCCGGCGGAGCGCCACCAGCGCCGAAGTCTCGCCGCCGCGCACGATCGCGAGCGCGCGCGCGGCTTCCCGGGAGCGGATGGCGCGATCGAGCGCGATTTCCTCGCGGCTGATGAGCAGCAGCACGATGCCGCTGGCGATGGCCACGAACATCAGCACGTTGACGAGGATCATGCCCTCGTCGTCAGGCGCGCGCCGGTTCATTTCGGCTCGGCCGCCGGAATTGGGAGGGTGACGACGCGGCGGACGGTGCCTGCCATGCCGCTGGGGGCGGAGACTGCGAGCTCGACGGCCACGGCGCGTGGCCAGCTGTCGACCCGCGCCTCGTCGGGAGGCCAGGAGTGGAGCCAGCCGCCGTCGAAATAGCGCCAGCGCGCCGACTGGACGCCGCCGAGCACCCGCTGTGCCCGGCCGTCCACCGTGCGGACGAACACGCCGTCGGCGAGGCTGTAGGAGACCGCGAGCGCAGGGCCGCCGAAGCCGCCGGCAGCACGCGAGAAGGCGACCCGGCCGCCGTCCCCCTGCACGCGCCCGCGCGCGAGCTGGTCGAAGTCGCTGGCCACGACGAACATCGCGCGCTGCACCTCGGCGATGCGGTCGAGCCGCTTTTCGGTGCGGCCCTGGACCGAGAGGATGCTGTCGACGAGCGTCACGCCGGCGACCGCGATCAGCGCGAACAGTCCGAGCGAGATCATCAGCTCGATGAGGGTGAAGCCGCCCTCCCCGTGCCGGACGGGCTGAGTCACGCGCCCTGGCTCACCGCCACCTTGGAGTAGCCGTCGCGCCCGGCGAGCAGGATCGCGAAGCTGCGCGCGCAGCTGCCATCGGTGCGGAAGCGGACCGCGCCCGTCGCGCACTGGAAGCCGCTCTCGGCGAGCAGCCCCTCGCGGTTGAGGCTATTGGCGGCACGCAGCTGGCGAGCGATGCCGGCCGCGTCATAGGCGAGCGCCGCGATGGTGCCTGGGCGGCCGCCATTGCGCGCCGCATAGGCCCCGGCGAAGCCCTCGAACGCCTCCGGATCGGGGCTGGCGATCCAGGCGCCTTCGAGTGCGGCGAGCGCTTCGGGGCGATAGTCCACGCCCTGGAAGGTCGCGAGCAGTTGCACGCCGGCATCGCGCAACGCGCGGGCCGCGGCGAGGAGCGTCGTACCGCCACCCGGCACCAAGACCGCATCGGGCGCGTCGCCGACCGCAGGCAAGGGCGTGCCGGGGGCGACCGTCACCGTCCGAACGGTCATTCCGAGCTCTGCCTCCATCGCCTTTGCCGCATCGACCGAGGCGATGGACCAGGCGCCGCCGTCGCCGATCACCAGCACGGTCCGCACGCCACGGGAGCGGGCATAGCGCAGGATCGCCTGGGCGCTCTGCGACGCGGTGATGCCGAACAGGAAGGCGCCGCTGTTGCGCAGCGCCATGTCGTTGGAGAAGGCGAGCACCGGCACCTTCCCGCCGGCCGCCTGCACCACCGCCGGCACCTCCGCCGCGGTGAGCGGCCCGAGCAGCATGCCGGCCTTCGCCTTCAACGCCAGCCGGGCGGCAGCGGCGGCACCCGCGGGAGTGCCGGCGGTGTCGAACACGCGCAGCATGCCCGTTTCGGCCGGTGCGCCGGATTGCGGAAGCATCGCCGCTTGCTGCATGCTAAGGCCCAGCGCCGCATGGCTGCCGGTCAGCGGCACCAGCAGCGCCACGGGCCGGGTTTCCTTCCGCGCCGCCAGCAAGGGAGCAGCGGCCCATGCCGCAGACGATAGCACTAGGGTCGACCGCAGCAGCCGAAGCGTCTGCCGCCGCGATACTTCCGGAAGGGGCGCGAGCTCAGGCACGGCGGCGCTCTATCGCGTTCGCGGGGTTGGGCATAGCCTCGTTCGCCGTCGCCATGATCGCAACGCTGCCGGCCAGCGCAGTGCTGACCGATCGGCCGTGGCGCAGCGGCGTCGCGGGCACGATCTGGAACGGCGAAGTGGGCGTCGCTGGAGGCAGCAAGGTCGAATGGCAATGGGCGCCGCTCCGCTCGCTCACTTCCCTGGGCTTTGCGGTCGACTGGCGTGCGACGGGGCCGGACACCGACCTGGGCGGCCAGGCACTGTTTCGCTTGGGGGGCACGGTGCGGCTGGACCGGGTGAGCGGATCGGCCGACGCAACCTTGCTCCAGGCGGTGGCGCCGGACCTGCCCTTCACCTGCGACATGACCATGCAGGTCGAGCTTCCGCGACTGGTGGCCGGCGGCAGCGACCAGCAGGCGCAGGCAACGATCCTATCCGATGCCGGCAGCTGCATGGCAAAGCCGGCAGGCGCGGGAAGCACGGTGCCGGCGATGATCCTGACCGCCGAGCACGTCGGCCGCGAGACGCGCGTCCGCCTGGCGCCGCAGACCCAGCGCCGCCAGACGCTGGTGGAGGCGGTGCTGGCCGAGGACGGCGCATATCGGGTGACGCTCACCAGCGACGGCGCAGCGGTGCTGCCGTTCACCGGGTTGCCACCGGGCGTGACGATCGAGAGCCGGCTGTAGGGCGGCACATCAGATCGTCACCAGATTGTTGAGGTTGATGATCGGCAGCAGGATCGCGAGCACCATCAGCAGCACCAGCCCGCCCATCAGCAGCAGCACCAGCGGCTCGACCAGGACGACCAGCGTGGCGGTGAGTGCGTCGAGTTCGCGCTCCAGCTCGGTCGCGGCACGATCCAGTGCCGGGGCAAGCCGGCCGCTCGATTCGCCCGAGGCGACGATCGCGACCAGCATCGACGGGAAGGCCTCCGCCTCCGCCATCGCGGCGCGCAGGCTGAGTCCCTCGCGGACGCGATGGGCGACGCCGAGCGCCTTGTCGCGCACCCAGCGGTTGGGGGTGACGGCGGCGGCGGCGTGGAGCGCCTCCACCAGCGGCACCGCGCTGCCGACCAGGGTCGCGAGGCTGCCGGCGAAGCGCGCGGCATTGTGCTGGCGGCTGAAGCGGCGGAAGGGGCGCCGTTCGGACAGGAACCGGTCCACGCGCAGCCGGTTGGCGGGCACCTTTGCCCAGCGGCCGGCGACGAGCCCCAGCACCAGCGCCGCGACCGCGACATAGAGGCCGTAGTTCTGGATGAAGGCCGACAGTGCGATCAGCGCGCGGGTGAGGAAGGGTAGCTCAGCGCCGCGTGAGACGAACACGCGCACGATGTCCGGCACGACATAGACCATCAGCAGCACCATCATCCCGAAGGAGACGGCGGCGAGCAGCGCGGGATAGAGCAGCGCGAGCTGGAGCTTCTGCCCGTTGGCGTGGCGCGTCTCGACGAAGGCGGCCAAGTGGTTGAGCACGTCCGTCAACCGTCCGGACTGTTCGCCGGCCGCGACGGAGGCGGTGTAGAAACCCGGAAAGGCACGCGGGTGCTTCGAGAGAGCCGCGGCGAAGCTGCGGCCGTCGAGGATTGCCGAGCGGACGTCGAGCAACAGCGCGCTCACCGCGGCCTGTTCGGCCTGCCCGGCTACCAGGCGCAGCGACTCCTCGATCGAGACATCGGAGCCGACCAGGGTGGAAATCTGGCGGGTGATGGTGGCGAGCTGGCGCGGAGTGATGCCGCGCCTCCGGAAGCTGGGCAGCCGCAGCGTTCCCAGCGAGGCGCGCTTCTCCCCCGCGACCTCCACCGACAGCGGCAACAGGGACTGGTCGCGCAGCATCGCGCGGGCCGAAGCGGGGCTCGACGCCTCGATGATCCCCTTGCGGGTGGCGCCGCCACGATCGGCGGCGCGATAGGCATAGGCGGTCATGCGAGGCCTTCGGGAGCGCGGAAGTTGAGGAAGTTGAGGCTCAAACGCACTTCTGCCTCAACCATGTCAGCACCGTGACACAGGCGGCGAGCGGACAAGGAAGCGAGGAAAGGCATCGCCGGCCACGAAAGCACAGGCGCGCGGCGTAGGACAGGGGCAAGCGCACTGTCCTCTTGAGCATCACGCCGAAGTGCCGTCATACAGCAGATAAATATGAGGAGAGAGGTTGATGCGCGCGTTCCGGTGGATCCTGCCTGCCCTGGCTTCGGCCACCCTGGTGTCGGAAGCGGGGGTGGCGCGCACTCCGGCCGGCGGGTCGGCGGCGCAAGTGGCGATCAACCCGCTGCTCCCCGGCGGACCGGACCCGTGGATCGTCCGGCAAGGCGACACCTATTATTACATGGCGACGCTGGGCGACCGGCTGGCGATCCGGGCGACGCGCGACCTTTCCCGGCTGGCTGAGGCGAAGGAAACGGTGGTATGGCGGCCGCCGGTGACCGGCCCCAATGCCCAGTCGATCTGGGCGCCCGAGCTGCATCGCATCGAGGGCAAATGGTACATCTATTATACGGCCGCGGCCGCCGGGCATGACGACGACGCGCACCGCGGCGTGTTCGTGCTGGAGAATGCGAGTGCCGACCCGCTGACGGGCACGTGGATCGACCGCGGACGCGTCGCGACCGCGCGGCCGGGGATCGACGGCACCACCTTCGAGCATCGCGGCAAGCGCTATTTCGTCTATTCGCCTTATGTCGGAAGCGAGAGCGACCTGGCGATCGTCGCCATGACGAACCCGTGGACGGTGACGGGGCCGGAGACGATCCTCGCGCGGCCGGACCGCGCGTGGGAACGGCAGGGCGGGCGGCAGATCCTGGAGGGGCCAGCGTTCCTGAAGGGGCCAAAGGGCGACCTGTTCCTCGCCTATTCGGGCAGCGCCTGCTGGTCGGATGGCTATGCGGTGGGGCTGCTGCGTGCGCCCGCCGGTGCGGATCCGCTGAAGGCGTCGTCCTGGACCAAGGCGCCGGAGCCGATCTTGAAGACCACGCCCTCGGCCGGGGTGTACGCGCCCGGGCACAACGGCTTCTTCACGGGCAAGGATGGGGCGACCTGGATGGTCTACCACGCCAACACCGCCGCCGAGATGGGCTGCACGGGCAAGCGCGCGCCGCACATCCAGCGGGTGACGTTCGATGCCAGCGGCGCACCGGCGCTGCCGACGCTGGAGCGGGAGGCACCCGCGCCCTGAGATTCGTGCTCCTGCGAAAGCAGGAGCCCAGGGTTACGGGCGTTGCGCTGCTTGGCCCTGGGCTCCTGCCTGCGCAGGAGCACAATCAGAGTGGACCCCTCAGCCCTCGTCGCGGACGACGCGGGCGACTTCCTCGACCGTGGTAATGCCGGCGCGGACCTTGGAGGCGCCGTCATCGAGCATGGAGGGGTTGTCGCGGCGGGCGGCCCGCTCGAGTTCGGCTTCGGAAGCGCCGTCGTGGATCAGCGCCTGGAAGGCGTCGTCCACCGCGACCACTTCGTAGAGGCCGGCGCGGCCGGTGTAGCCGTCGCCGTGACAGGCGTCGCAGCCGTTCGCCCGCCACAGCGGTTCGCCGGCTTGAATTGCGCCGCCCATCAGCAGCACGTCGCCCTCTCCCGCCACATCCTCGCGCCGGCATTCGGGGCAGAGCTTGCGGACGAGCCGCTGCGCGACCAGGCCCACGACCATCGGTGCCAGCAGATAGCGCTCGACGCCCATGTCGATCAGCCGCGTGACGGAGCCGACCGCGGAGTTGGTGTGCAGCGTCGACAGCACGAAGTGGCCGGTCATCGACGAGCGGACGGCCACCTGGGCGGTCTCCTGGTCGCGGATCTCGCCGACCATGATGACGTCGGGGTCCTGGCGCAGGATAGCGCGCAGGCCGCGGGCGAAGGTGAGGTCGGTGCGCGGGTTGACCTGGGTCTGGCCGATGCCGGGCAGCTCATATTCAATCGGGTCCTCGACCGTCATGATGTTGCGGCGGCGGTCATTGAGGCGGGTGAGCGCGGTGTAGAGCGTCGTCGTCTTGCCCGAGCCGGTCGGGCCGGTGACGAGCAGCATGCCGTGCGGGCGTTCGAGCAGGCGGGTGAAGACGGTGACGTCACGGTCCGACATGCCCAGACTCGGCAGGTCGAGACGCAGCCCGCCGCGTTCCAGAAGGCGCAGCACCACGCGCTCGCCATGCTGGGTCGGGATGGTCGAGACGCGCGCATCGACGTCGTGGCCACCGATGCGCAGCGTCACGCGGCCGTCCTGGGGCACGCGCTTTTCGGCGATGTCGAGCTTGGCCATCACCTTGATGCGGCTGACCAGCAGCGGCGCGAGCGCACGCTGCGGCTCGACGATGTCGCGCAGCACGCCGTCGATGCGGAAGCGGACGACGAGGCGCTTTTCCTGCGTCTCGACATGCACGTCCGACGCGCGCTCCTTCACCGCTTCGAGCAGCAGCGCGTTGATGAGGCGGATGACCGGCGAATCGTCGCGGCTGTCGAGGAGATCGTCGACCGACGCCGCGCTGTCGGCGAGGGCCGCCAGGTCCTGCTCCGCAAGCTCGATGTCGGCGGCGGTCGTGGCACTGCTGCCGCCATAGGCCTGGGCGAGCGCGGTTTCGAACGCGTCGTCGGCGACGGGCACGAACGGGACGCCGGGCGCGATGCGCTGCACCTCCAGCAGCGCGTCGAGCGGCGCGCTGGTGCGGTGGAGGCACTCGACGCCCGCGCTCCCCGGCCGCAGCAGCACGCCGGCGCGGCGAGCATAGCCATAGGGGAGCCGCTCGGCAGGCGCGTCCTCGATCAGGAGCAGCGTGTCGGTCATGCGCCGAACTCCACGGTGGCCGAGACGTGGCCGGGGGCGGTGCCGCGCACGATCGACACCTGGCGAATGCCGAGCGTGGTGGTGCGCGCGACGTCGTCGATCCAGCGGATCACGCCGTCATAGGCGCCGTCGGCGACGGTGACGCGATAGCCGCCGGTGACCATCGGCACCGTCTGGACGGAGAGCCCGGCGCGACCGGCGGCGGCGGCGATCGCGGCATCGGGCGGGCCGGCGGCGAGCGGCTGCACCGGCGGCAGCGTGCCGGCCGCGCGGATGCGGGCGTTCAGCGTCTCGAACTGGCGGATGTCGGCGCGGGCATCGGCGCGCGCGGCCTGGATGGGCTTCACCACGCCATAGACGGCGACCAGCAGCACCAGCAGCACTGCGAGGCTGCCGACCAATCTGCGTTCCCGCTGGCTGAGATTGCTCCACCACGCGTCGAAGCGGGCGAGCCCCGCCTCCAGCCGCGAACGTCCGGGCAGCCGCACGATCATGCGCCGGCCGCCGTCACGCGGATGCCGCCCGCGGGATCGGGGGTGACGGTCGCGTCGATCCGGGCACCGCTGAGTGCCGCACGAAGCCGGTCGGCGGCGCCCACTTCGCCCGCGTCGAGATCCACCACCAGCTGGTTGCCGCTCCACTGCATCGAGCGCACGACGATAGCGGGCCCCATGGGGGCGAGCGCTGCCGAGACGCGGGCGAGTGCGGGAACGAAGCGGTTGTCGCCGGTGGCGCGCGGGAGCCGATCGGTGATGCTGCCGGGCAGGTCCTCCGCCTGGGCGAGATCGGGTGCGGCGGTGGCGAGCAGGGTCCGCGTCTCCGCCTCGCGCCGGTCGGCGATCGCACGCAGCATCAGCGTATCGGCGGCGGCGATGACGCCGTGCGCGACCAGCGCGGCGAGCCCGACCATCGCGAGCTTGCGCACGAACGCCGATCCGGTGCGGCGGCGTGCATAGCGGCCCTGGCGCAGATCGAGCGCCGGCACCGCGAGCGTCATGCCGAGCGGCTGCGGCACCGCCGCCTGCGCGACGATCGGCTGGGCGAGCGGATCGCCGAACGCCGTGACCTCGGGCCGGGCGGCGGCTTGCCAGGCGGCCGGCAGCAGCGCGGCGGGCACCGCAAAGCCGGTGCCGTCCCCTGCCCGCACGACCGCACGGCCTTCGCGCTGCGCGACGTTCCACGCGCCCTCGGCCGGACGCGGCAGCGACAGCGCATCGGGCACCAGCGCCGCATCGCCCAAGCCGTTCACGTCCGCCAATGTGACCCACTCGGCCATGACGCTGTGCCGCACGACCGCAACCAGATAGCGCTGCGGCGCCAGCATCTCCCCGATCGCCAGGTGCACCGAATCGAGCGGGTCGGCGATGCGATCCTCGACCGCGAAGGGCAGTGCTTCCAACCGCTGAGCACGCGTGGCGAGCGGCAGGTCGACGGCGAGCAGCAGCAGACGCTCGGAAGGCACCAGCAAGGTTGCGGGCCCCTCCGCATCGGCTATGATCGGGCGTTCGCCCTCGAGCGTCCACACGCCGGCAGCGGGGCCGGCCGGCGGGACAGTCATATTTGAGTCATCAGGCGAACGCATGGGGCCGGGATGCGCATCTTTTCACAACAGTTTCATGACAGCGTGACGGGCACCGTGGCAGCCCGGACGAAAAGCCGCAAGCCGCGCGTGCGTGCCGTCCCCGCCTCGCAGGCGGGCCTGACGCTGGTCGAGATGATCGTGGTGCTCGCGATCATCGCGATCGTCGCGGCCCTGATCGTCCCCAACGTCATCAGCCGCCCGGACCAGGCGCGTGTCACCACCGCCAACACCGACATCAAGAGCATCTCCGCGGCGCTCAAGATGTATCGGCTCGACAATGGCGACTATCCGACGACGCAGCAGGGGCTGAAGGCGCTGGTGGAGCGGCCGAGCACCCCGCCGGTCCCGAGCAGCTGGGCGCCGGGCGGCTATCTCTCCGACATGCCGGTGGATCCGTGGGGCAACCGCTATGCCTATAGCTCGACCGGCAGCGGCAGCTTCGAGCTGAAGTCGCTCGGCAAGGACGGAAAGCCCGGCGGCGAGGATCTGGACGCCGACATCGACGGCAAGCGTCCCTGACATGATGCCGCCCGCCCGGGTTGCGGGCACCATTCCGGCCGTCTCCACGCGCGGATGCGTGCGGAACCCTGCGCCTGCGCAGGAAGGCAAGCGGCGCGCCGGCGAGGCCGGCATGACGCTGGTCGAGATGCTGGTGGTGCTCGCCATCCTGGGGGTGGCGGCTGGCGCCGTCACGCTCGGCATCGGGGCTGCGACGCGCGCGCCCACCGTCGAGACCGAAGCCCGGCGGCTTGCCACCCAGCTGCAGGCGGCGGCGGACGACGCGATGCTGGGGGATCGCGCGATCGCCTTTACCGCAGGCGAGCATGGCTATGGCTTTGCGACCCTGAACGCCAAGGGTGGTTGGACGCCGCGCGCGGGCGCCGGCATGGCATTCCACCCGCTGCCGGGCGGCATGGTGATGGCGCTGTCGGCACGGCCGCCGGTGCTGCTGGGCGTCGATGGCACCGGCCAGCCGCTGACCGCCGAGATCAGCGCGGGCGGGGATCGCTGGATCGTCACCTATGACGGGATGACGGCAGAGGCCGTGCACGCGCCCGCCGACCCCGAAAAGGCGGCGGCAGCATGACGGCGCATCCGGCCGAGGGAGGATTTTCGCTGATCGAGGCGCTGGTCGCGCTCGCAGTGCTGGCAATCGCGACCGTCGGGCTGATCGGCGCGGTCGAACAGCACATCGATTCGACCCGCGGGATCGAGCGGCGCACGATCGCCATGCTGATTGCCGAGAACCGGCTGGCGGAGCTGGAGGTCGGCGCGCCCGAGGCGGATGCGCGCGACGTGGAGATGCTGGGCCGCCGCTGGCAGGTGGCAGTCGCGCGGCGCGGGACCGACGATCCCGCGCTCGACCGGGTGCGCATCGCCGTCTCGGCAGCGGGCGAGGAAAGGCCGCTTGCGCAGCTCGACGGCTTCCTGGAAGGACGCGGATCATGAGGATGCCGCCCGCGCTGACGCCGCGCCAGAAACGCCGGACGCTCGACCTGGCGATCGCGCTGGCGTTCATATCCGTGGCGTTCGCGCTGGCCGGCCTGGTGTGGCGCATGGCAGGGCATGCCGGCACCGGCGCGGTGACGGTGCCGAGCGAAGGGCGCGCGCGCCCGTCCGCCGTCAGCGACCTGGGGCCGCTGCTCGGCTGGGCTCCGTTCGGCCAGGCGACAGTAGGCGAGCCTACGCAGAAGACGGGCATCCAGGCCGAACTGAAGGGGCTGATCTTCACCGTCCCGGCCGAGCAGGCGGTGGCGTTCGTGGCCACCGGCTCCGAGCCGGCGCGCGCCTATCACGTCGGCGACACGCTGGCGGGCTTGAGGATCGAGGGCATCCAGCGCGATCGCATCCTGCTGAACAACGGCGGCCGCATCGAATATCTGGGCTTCCCCGATCCTTCGGTGCTGACGGGTGCGGCTGCGCAACCGGGCGGCGGTACCGCCGCTGCCGCTCCCGGCTCCGCGCCAATGTCCTCCACGCCGCAGCCCGCGCCTCCCGCGGCGCCGCTGCCCGCGGCCTCCGCGCTGATCGACCGGTTGGGCGCGACCCAGGTCCCCGGCGGCTATGCGATCGGCGCGAACGCGCCGCCGGGCATGCGGGCGGGCGACGTCGTCCAGTCGATCAACGGCGTCGCGCTCAGCGACCCGGCAGCGGCCGACGCCGCGCTTGCCGGTGCCGGCACCGGCCCGGCCCAGGTCACCATCCTTCGCGACGGCAAGCCGATTACCGTCACCATACCGATCCGTTAGGTCAAAGCATCGTGCCGCATCCGATCCGTATTCCTCTCCTTGCGCTCTGCCTCGCCGCGACCGCGCTCCAGCCGCTCGCCGCGCAGACCGCGCCCGCGGGCGACATCGTCGTCAACATGCGCGGCGTGGAAATCGCCGACGTCGCCGAGCAGATCAGCCGGCTGACCGGGCGCACGCTGATCCTGGACCCAACCGTGAAGGGCCAGGTCACCGTCACGTCGGCGGAACCGCTGTCCCCGGCCGGCGTGTGGGAGCTGTTCCAGTCGGTGCTGCGCGCCAACGGCTTTGCCGCGGTGCGATCGGGCGGCGCGTGGCGGATCGTGCCGGCGGCCAATGCGGTGCGCGACGGCGGGGTGCGCGGCGGCGGCGGCCAGGCGCTGGTGACGCGCATGGTCCGGCTGGCGAACGTTCCCTCGGCGGACGCCGCGCGCATCGTCCGTCCGCTGGTCGCGAGCTTCGGCAGCGTGGAGCCGCTTTCGGCGCCGAATGCGATCGTCGTCACCGACTATGCCGACAATGTCGCGCGGATCGAGGCGCTGGCACGCTCGCTGGACGGCGGCGGCGGTTCGAGCTTTGCGACCATCCCCTTGCAGAACGGCAATGCCAGCGATGTCGCGCAGGCGATGCAGGGCGTGCTGGGCGATGCCGCCGGCGGCACCGGCGCGCGCGTGGCGGCCGATCCGCGGAGCAACACCATCGTGGTGCGCGGCACCCCGGCGGCCGTGGCGGAGGCGCGGCGGATCGCACACGCGCTCGATGCACCGGGCGGCGCCACGCCGGTCACGCGCGTCTTCCGGCTGAACCACGCCGATGCCGAGGCGGTGACCGAGGTGCTGCGCGGCATCCTGGGCCAGGAGGCCAGCGCGTCCAATCCGGTCGCGCGCAGCCTCTCCTCCCGCCCGCGCGCCGGCAGCGGTGCGCAGAGCCCGACGGCGGCGCTGTCGAGCCTGATCAGCGGCAACGCCGCCGCACAGGCAGCAGCGGCAGGGAGCACCACGGCCGGCCTGTCCGGCGGCAGCAGCGGCGGCGCGATGGGCGAGCAGGCGCCGACCCCGCAGGGCTTTTCGACACCCGACCTGACGGTGCAGCCGGCCCCGGACATCAACGCGCTGGTGGTGCGCGGCACGCCGACGGCGGTGGCGCAGATCGACCGGCTGATCCCCGACTTGGACGTGCGGCGCCCGCAGGTGCTGATCGAGGCGGCGATCGCCGAGATCGTTGGCGATGACGCCGAACGGCTGGCAATTCAGCTAGGCACCAGCGGCGCCGCGCTGACGTCGGTAACCGGCGCCGGCACTTCATTTAGCGGGCCCGGCAACATAACGCCGCTTTCGGCGATCCTGCAGACGCTGGGCGTGCCCGCGGGCCGGCTGCTCGGCGAAGGCCTCACCGCCAACATCGGCATCGGCAACGACTTCTCGATCCTGGTGCAGGCGCTGGGCACGTCCTCCAAGGCGAACCTGCTCTCCACCCCGCAGATCACCACGCTCGACAACAAGATGGGCGAGATCGTGGTGGCGCAGGAAGTGCCGTTCATCACCGGGTCGATCCTGACCGACACGACCAACGCCAACCCCTATACCTCGATCGAGCGGCGAGACGTCGGCATCACGCTGCGGGTGCTGCCGCGGATCAATGCCGGCGACACGATCCGGCTGGAGGTGGCGCAGGAAGCCTCCTCGATCTCGCCCACGCAGCTGCAGGCCGCGTCCGACATCATCACCAACAAGCGCATGATCAACACGACCGTGCTGGCGGAGAACGGCCAGACCATCGTGCTGGGGGGCCTGACCGCGGACGACTACAACCGGCTGAAGAGCCAGGTGCCGATCCTGGGCGACATCCCGGTGCTCGGCGAGCTGTTCAAGAGCCGCCAGGAACAGCGCGTCAAGCGCACGCTGTTCATTTTCCTGAAGCCGACGATCCTGCGCGACGGCACGGCGGCAGCGGCGGAGACGCAGGCGCGCTACGACCGGCTGCGCGGCGACGAGGCGCAACTGGGCGAGAAGCGCAGCCTGTTGCTCGATCCGCCGCGGCCGCGGCTGTCGGTGGAGATCGACGGGATCTACTGAGGCGGGTCTTCGCCCGGCATCGGCACCCGCGCACGCTGGCCGCCGCGGGTGAAATAGGCGGCGTCGGCGGCGAGGGATTCGAGCCGCCAGCCGTCGACGCTCTCGCCCGGCGCAAGCGTGCGCGTGCTCCCGTCGGCGGTGCGGACGAGCGCGACCGCATCGTGCATCAGCCGCCCGACCACACCCACCAGCGCGGGCGCATCCTCGGCAGCCGGCGCCTCTTGCCCGCCGGCCGCGAACAGCGGGCGGGTGAAGGCGGCGGCGAGCGGCGGCGCTTCCGGCGGCGCGGCGAGCGGCGGAAAGGCGCCCTGCGGCGCCTCCGATGCGCGGGGCGGCGTCAGCAGCAGCGCCGGCATCGCGCCGGCAAGCAGCGCGGCCGGCAGCAGCAGCCAGCGGGGGCTCAGCCGCGCCATGGCATCATCAATTGGGCGTCGAGACGGATGCTGCCGCCCTCCCCGGCCTCCACGCGCCAGCGGGCGAAGCGGGCGAGCGGACGGCCGCGTTCGGCGCGGTCGGCAAAGGCGAGTACCGCTTTTTCCGGACCCGAGAGGCGCAGGTCGAGCAGGACCAGGCCGGGCGGCGGGGCAGCGGCAGGGGCGATCCCCTCGACCAGCAGGCCGGCGGCGGTGGCAGCGGCGCGCAGCTGGCCGGCCGCCCGGCGCGTGGCGGTCGCACGATCGGGCGCGGCGAGCGCTAACTCGGGCGCGATCGGCGCCGGGGGCGGCGGTGCGTGGAGCGCGACGGCCAAGCGGCTGCGGGTCTCTCGCGCATCCGCCAGGCGATCGAGCGTCGCCGCCATCGGGATGCAGAACGCCGCCGCCATCAGGAGCCCCGCCACGACCGCCGCTGCCCAGAGCCGCGTGGTCATTGCGGACGCCCCCGCAGGGTCACGCGCATGACCGCTTCGTCGCGCTGCTGCCCCGCCTCCCGCAGTTGCGCCAGCACCGGCTCCCGGCGCAGGGCGTCGCGAAGCGCGTCGGGATCGGCGGTGAGGATCGCGACCTCCAGCGTACCGTCGGGGTCGCTCGATACCCGTGCCAAGCGGTCCTCGGCAGGAAGCGTCGTTGCCATACGCTCCAGGGTGCTGCCCAGCGTCGGCCGTTCAACCTGTGGCGCCCAGGCGGCGCGAGTCCCGGCAGCGGCGCGGGCGCGGGCGAGCAACGGCTCGGCGGCGGGTGCGAGGGCCGCGACGTCGGCGCGGGCGCGGTGTTCGAGGACGGCGGCACAGGCCCAGGTCAGCGCGGGGCCGAGCGCCAGCAGCAGCGCCAGGGCGCCCGGCCAGCGGAGATCCTTGGCGACGACGCGATCCGAGGATGCGGTCCTAGTCGCCCGGGACCGCACACGCGGGGCTTCGGCAGCGAGAGGGTGCTCGCGGCGGGGCGCGGCCGCCTTCGCCCGCGCTGCCGAGAGCGCCCGCGCCATCAGACTCGGCGGATTTCCGGGACGGGAGGGCGGCGCGGCCATGGGATCGCCCCTAGCCGCGCCGCACCGGTAAGTCACCCGTCGGGCGCGCTCACTTGCGCGTCATGCTGGTGACCTTGGCCATCCCGTCGGGGGTGAAAGCGATGATGTGCTTGGAGCCGTCGGTGCAGGTGGCGGTCCAGGTCGCCTGGGCATCGCCCGAGCGTTCGGAGGCGGTGACGCCTTGGCACGGCAGCCCTGCGTCGCGGATCGCGCGGATGAACACGCCGTTGCGCTGTCCTTCCGAAAGTGCGGCGACCTTGGCGTCCAGCTGCTGGGTGGCCTCGGCCGTCGCGCCATTGTCGGCAGCGTTCGGCTGGGGCTCGCTGTTGCCGCCGCATGCGGTGAGCGCCAGGGCGAGCGCGGGAACGATCAGGGTCGGAAAGCGCATCGGAATAGACCTCCTCTGGTGCCGCGGGCGGCGGCTCTCCTGACAAAGCGCGTGCCGCCCGCGCGGTTCCCGCGGGCGGCACGAAGGGTCAGTATTGATATGCCTTGGGCAACGCGCCCCCGGTGGGATCGAGGTAGCGGTCGCGCAACCGCTGCTGGCGGTGGACGAGCGGCTGCTCGACCCCGTCGACGAACACCTGTGTCGGCATCGAGCCGATCTCCAGCGGATCGCCATCCCAGATCACCACGTCGCCGCGGCGGCCGGGCTGGAGCGAGCCGAACTCGCCGCCCATGCCCAGCGCCTCGGCAGGACGCGAGCTGATTGCCGCAAAGGCGCTGCCCCAGTCGAGCCCGGCGGCACCGGGAATGCGGCTGAGCGCCACGAGGTTGCCGGCGTACTGCTTCACCAGCCGCGCCTGGCGCGCCTCGTCGTTGTTGATCATGCCGATCGCGACGGGGACGCCCGCCGCCTTCAGCCGGCCGATGTTCGACTGGGTGGCGGCGAGTTGCTCGAAGGAGGACGGCAGGTCGGCAAGCGCGCTGGCGATCACCGGCACGCCGGCCGCCGCGATGTCGGCGGCGACGGTCCAGCCTTCCGTGGCGCCGACCAGCACGAGCTTGACGGTGCCGAGTTCGCGCTTGAGATCGAGCAGCGCGCGGATGTCCGACGCGCGCTCGACATGGGCGAGCAGCGGCATGCGCCCCTCGATCACCGGCACCAGCGCCTGCGCGTCGAGGCGGGTGAGCAGCGCGTCCTTGCCGCGATCGGCGAAGCTCGCGGGGCTGCGGGCATATTCGCGCGCCTCGAACAGCGCGTTGCGCAGCATGGCGAAGGCGGCCGGGCGGCTCCCGCCGGCGGCACGCGCACCGCTTTCGCCCCACTCCATGAACTGGAACGCGCGCGGGCGGGTGACCGCGTCCATGTCCGCGGCGAGATCGATGACGGCGCCCTGACCGGCAAAGATCGAGCCGCCATTCTCGGGCGCGACGACGGCGCGGGTGACGCCCTCGGCCCGATTGAGCGCGATTGCGGAGGTGCGCGGGTTCACCGCAGGGGCGATGTCGAGCGCGGCGTTGAACACCGTCTCGTCGGCGCTGGCATCGTTGGTGCCGCGCACCGCATCGACCTCGACGATGCCCATGCGCGTGAAGCCGGCGAAGATGCCGGGCGTCACCCATTTGCCGCCGGCATCGACGGTGCGCATGCCGGCGGGCACCGCCACGCCGGGACCGGCGGCGACGACGCGGCCGTCGCGTACCACCACCGTGCCGCCATCGACCGGGCCGGCGCCGGTGCCGACCACCAGCTTGGCGTTGGTGATCGCCATCGTCTGCGCGGAGGCGGGCAGCGCCGCGGCCGTGGCGAGCAGCGCGGCCGCCGTGGAATGGATCAGGCGCTTCACTTCACATCCCCCTCGCCCGGCTGGCCGAGCTCGAAATCGGAAACCGGCCGCAGCCGCTTGTCATTGGCGTCGAACAGCAGCGCGCCATCGACCCACACCTTCTCGGGGCGGGTGTAGACGCTGAACGGATCGCCGTTCCACAGCACGACGTCGGCCATCTTGCCGGGCTTCAGGCTGCCGGTGACCTGGTCGATGCCGAGCGCACGCGCGGGCGCGATGGCGAGCCAGGTCCAGGCATGTTCGGGAGTGACCGCGATGCCGGCGCGGCGCGCCGAGCCCATCACCTTGGCGACTTCCTGGTTCAGCCGCTGGATGCCGTTCTCGTCGTCCGAATGGATCATCGCGCAGGCACCGGCGCGATCGAGGATGGCGAGATTCTCGCCGACCGCGTCATAGGCCTCCATCTTGAAGCCCCACCAGTCGGCCCAGACCGCCGCACAGGTGCCGTTCGCCTTCAGCAGATCGGCGATCTTGTAGGCCTCCACCGCGTGGTGGAAGGCGGTGACCTTGTAGCCGAACTCTTTGGCCATATCGAGGACGACGGCCATTTCGTCGGCGCGGTAGCAGTGGTTGTGGACGAGAATCTCGCCGTCGAGGACACCGCGCAGCGTGTCCATGGCGAGGTCGCGATCGGGCGCGTCGCCGCCGTCCTCCTCGTACTTGTCCCACTTGCGGTCATAGGCGCGGGCCTTGGCCCAGGTGGCGCGATCGACCGCGACATTGCCCATGCGGGTCGTCGGCATCCGGCCCTTGCTGCCATAGACGCGCTTGGGGTTTTCTCCGC
The DNA here is from genome assembly GCF_022346685.1 of Sphingomonas sp. ACRSK. Taxonomy (NCBI): domain Bacteria; kingdom Pseudomonadati; phylum Pseudomonadota; class Alphaproteobacteria; order Sphingomonadales; family Sphingomonadaceae; genus Sphingomonas; species Sphingomonas sp. ACRSK. The sequence continues at coordinate 85,478 of NZ_JAKRNR010000008.1, forward strand.
AGGCCATCTTGAGGCCATAGGGGGCGCCGGGGAACTTCATCCCCTGCATCGTGCGCGCGTAGACGTTCTTCACCGTCACCGAGCGGCCGCCGAAAAGGTTGGCAGAGCCGGGCAGGATCTGCAGCGTGGTGACGCCGCCGTTCGCGAGCGCGCGGCCGAAGCCGGGGTCCTGCGGCCAAACGCTGTGCTCGGCCCAGACTTCTGCGGTGACCGGCGCCGACATCTCGTTGCCGTCGGACAGCGCCTCGACGCCCGGCGAGGGATAGTCGCCGAGGTGGCTGTGGACGTCGATCACGCCCGGTGTCACCCATTTGCCGGTGCCGTCGATCACCGTCACGCCGTCGGCAGGCGCGGTCGACTGAGCGACCTCGACGATCTTGCCGTCGCGGAACAGCACCGCGCCGCCGTCGATGCGGCCCCCCTCGCCATCATAGATGGTGACGTTGGTGAGGAGCGTCGGCCGGCCGGGATAGGCGCGGTAGGTGGAGGGATAGGGATCGTGGTTATACCCCTTGCCCGCGCCGGGCGCCTCCTCGCCCTTTTCCTTCTTGGCGCTGGCCGAACGATCGCCGGCGGTATGCGCCCGCGTCCCATCGGCCGCGCAGGCGGCGAGCCCGCCGGCCGCGGCAAGCATCAGCAACGTTCGTAGCAAGCCTGTTCTCCGTTCCTGTCGATGTCGGGCGGTCATGCGAACACCGCCTCCAGATCCTCGCCCACCAGCCCTTCGCGTTCGGACTTGAGCTGGTGGTAGATGGTGGAAAGCCCGGCCGCACCCATCGCGCCGGTGAGGGTGGCGACCAGCGTCTGGATGACGATGCTGCCGATCCGGGCGCCGCTGGTCTGGCTGGCGAGCGCGAAGCCCTGGCCCATGCCGCCGAACAGCGACCAGGCCACGAACACGATCGCGAAGAGCAGCAGCAGCCGCCAGCGGGCGCCGCGCAGGAGCTCCCCGCTGCGCGCGAAGCTGGCAAAGATGCCGGGACGCTCGGCGACCAGGACCGGGAGCACGATCGCCCAGGTCAGCATCAGCACCAGTCCCGGGATGATGAAGAGCATCAACCCGAGGGCGACGCCCACCCACAGCAGCAGCCGGACGAGAATGGCGGGCAGCAACAGCCGCAGTCCCTGCGCCAGCGCCGGCCCGAACTGCACCGGCCGCCCGGCAAGCACGTCGAGCGCGATCGCGATCATCACGACTTCGCCCAGCGTGCCCACCAGCAGGCTGACGAGCCAGCCGATGCCGAGGGCGGTCAGCACCTGCTCGTCCGGCATGGTAAACATCCGGGCCGTCGCGTCGAAGCCGAGTGCCGTCTGGAGGGCGGTGGCTGGCAGCGCGATCGTCACCAGGCTGGTCGCCAGCATCGGCAGGCGCGCACGGCCGATCGTCGAGAAGCTCTGCGAGACCACGTCGGTGATGCGGAAGCGCCAGGGATCTCGTCGCGCCTCGGTACGCGCCGCGAAGATCAGGGCGGCGATGAACAGGAACGGCAGCGCAAGCAGCACCACCAACATCAATATGACTGCCATGGATCCCCCGCCCCCCGCCGGTTCGCCAAGCCTAGGCGAAAAGCGTTGCGTGTAAATCGGCGATTTGCTCCAACGGCGCGCAGGGGGACGAATGACGGCACGCGCATCCATGGAGGCCGCATCGGCGGCAGCGCCGCCCGACCCCGCGCGCGTGGCCGAGGCGCATCGCACGATCCTGGCCGACAAGAGCATCCAGTTCGACCTGCCGATGCGGCACATCGAGGCGCGCGAGGCGCCCGAGTGGCTGAAAGCGCTGGGCAGAGCGATCGCGCGCTTCGTCGCCTGGGTCGGAGACGGCTGGACCGTGATCGGCTGGATCGCGGCGGCGGTGGTGGTCGCGGTGCTGCTGTTCGCGCTGGTTCCGGGACTGCGTGAGTGGGTGCTCTCGATCGTGCGGCGCGGCCGCAGCGACGTGGACGAGACGCCGCAGTGGGCGCCGACCGAAGGCCAGGCACGCGCGCTGCTGGAAGAGGCGGACGCGCTGGCTGCCGGCGGCCGCTATGACGAGGCGGTGCACCTGATCCTGTTCCGCAGCATCGACGACATTGCCGCCTGGCGGGGCGAGCTGGTGCGCCCCTCCTCCACCAGCCGCGACATCGCGCGGGCCGAGGGGCTGCCGGGCGAGGCGCGCGGGGTGTTCGCGCGGATCGTGGCTGCGGTGGAGCGCAGCTGGTTCGGCGGGCGTGCGCTGGAGGTGGCCGACTGGGAAGCTGCCCGCGCGGATTACGCCCGGTTCGCACTGAAGACCGCATGAGCGCGACGACCGAGCCCTTTGCGCGGCGCACCGCGATCGTGCTGGTGGTGGCCGGCACGCTGCTGGCGCTGGCAGCGATCCTGCTCAACGGCTTTTCCGACGTGCTTTCGCGCCAGCTGGGCTCGCTTCCGGCCGCGGACGAGAAGCATGGCGCCGGCTATTATGCGCTTCGCCAGCTGGTCGACCGCACCGGCGGCGGCGGATCGCTGGTGGTCGATCCGGACGATCTGGCCGCGATGCCGGAGCTGGCCGTGCTGACGCCGGCGATCGACACCCAGCCCGAGCAGGTGGCCAAGCTGGTGCAGGCGCGCGAGGCGCATGCGGCCGCAGCGGAGGCGGAGGACGCGGAGGAAAGCGGCGACTTCCCGACGCTGATCGTGCTGCCCAAGTGGCACGTGGCGGCGCTGCCGCTGCAGCCCAATCGGGTGCAGCGCGTGGGGCTGCTGAGTTCCGAGAAGGTCGCAGCGCTGGTGCCCGCCAAGGCTGTCGACACGACCTATGGCGCGACGCAGGAGATGCGCAGCGCCCCGGGCTGGAAGTTCCGGCCCTTCCTGGCGCCCCGTTTTCTGAGCGCCGTAACGGGCAAGGCACTGGTCCCGGTCCTGCGGGACGAAGACGGGGCGGCGGTGCTGGCGCGGATCGGGCAGTCGAACACCTATGTGCTGTCCGACCCGGACCTCCTCAACAATGCCGCGCTCAAGCACCCGCAGAATGCGCAGGCGGCGATCGCGCTGCTCGCGGCGCTCGACCCGAAATATCCAGGTGCGGCCGTGTTCGACGCCTCGCTGCACTATGGCCCAGGCGACCGCAACCTGGTGAAGCTGCTGTTCACGCCGCCGTTCCTGGCCGCGACCCTGGCGATGATCGCCGCCGCAGTACTCGCCGGGCTAGCAACCGCGGTGCGGTTCGGCCCGGTGCTGCGCGAGCGGCGGGCGGTGGCGCTGGGGAAAGCGGCGCTGATCGACAACATCGCCGCGCTCACCCGCCTGTCCGGCCGCACCCTGTCGGCCGGCGCCCGCTATGCCGACATCGCGCGCGAGGGGCTGGTTCGCACCATGGACCTGCCGCGCGACCTGGACGAGGCCGGCGTGCTGGAGCGCCTTGACCGGCTGGGCGACCGCCCCGCCCCCTATTCGCAAATCGACCATCGCCTGCGCACCGCCCGTACCGAGGCGGAGCTGGTGGCGGCGGCCCGACAACTCCACGCATGGAAGGACGCATTGGCATGACGCTCGAAGAGGTCCGGTCGCTCGGACAGGCGATCGACCGCGAGATCGCAAAGGCCGTGGTGGACCAGGGGCCGGTGGTACGCTTCCTGGCGATCGCGCTGTTTTCCGCCGGCCATGTGCTGCTGGAGGGGCCGCCGGGCACCGCCAAGACGCTGCTGGCGCAGAGCTTCGCACGCTCGCTGAGCCTGAACTTCGGGCGCATCCAGTTCACGCCCGACCTGATGCCGGGCGACATCATCGGCGCGAACCTGTTCAACTTCCAGACGTCGAGCTTCGCGCTCACCAAGGGGCCGGTGTTCTGCGAGCTGCTGCTGGCCGACGAGATCAACCGCACCCCGCCCAAGACTCAGGCGGCGCTGCTGGAGGCGATGCAGGAGCGCGCGATCACCACCGACGGGCGCACCGAGCGGCTGTCGGACCGCTTCACCGTGGTCGCGACCCAGAACCCGATCGAGCAGCAGGGCGTATATCCCCTACCAGAGGCACAGCTCGACCGCTTCCTCTTCAAGCTGTCGATCGGCTGGCCGTCCGAGGAATCGGAGCGCGCGATCGTCGCGCAGTACGGCAACCGCACCGGTACGCCGCGCCCCGAGGATTCGGGCGTGCAGCCGGTCGCGGGTGCCGCGGAGATTGCAGCCGCCATTGCTGCGGTGTCGGAGGTACGACTGGTCGATCCGGTGATCGACTATATCGTGCGGCTGGTGCGGGCGACCCGCGAGCACCCCGACATCGCCAGTGGCGCCTCCCCGCGTGCGGCTTCGGCGATGGCGGCGGCGGCACGGGCGGCGGCAGCGCTGGAGGGGCGGGACTATGTCATCCCCGACGACGTGAAGCTGCTTGCCCCGGCGCTGCTGCGCCACCGGCTGATCCTGTCGCCTGCGGCCGAGATCGACGGGCGGCGGATCGACGATGTCGTGACCGGCCTGATCGACGCGACCGAGGCGCCGCGTTGATCTATCCCACCCAGCGCGCGGTGTGGCTGGTCGCCGCGGCGGCCCCGGTGGCGCTCGCCATCGGCATCGTCGCGCCCGGCGCCTGGGTGGCAGCACTCGGCTGGGTGGTCTTGATGGTGGTGCTGGTCGTCGTCGATGCGCTGCTGGCGCCGCCGCTCGGCAGCGCCCGGCTGTCGATCGCGACCCCGGCGGCGATCCATGTCGGCGAGACGTTCGACCTGGCACCCCGACTGGAGCAGGACACGCGCGTGCTGCCTGCCGCCTTCGCCGCGGAGATTTCCGGCCCGCTGGAGCGCGAGGGGCCGCGCACCAGCACACGCTTTCGGGCCGTGCGGCGCGGGCGCGCGGTGGTCGAGGCGCTGTGGGCGCGCCATGCCGGGCCGATGGGGCTCGCCTGGCGGCAGACGCGTCGGCCAGGCGGCCAGGCGATCGCCGTCATGCCCGACATCCGTCCCGTCCGCGACGAGGGGATGCGCCAGTATCTCAACAGCCAGCATACCGGCCTGCGCATGCGGCGCGACAGCGGCGAGGGGCAGGAATTCCAGGTACTCACCGACTTCCAGCCCGGCATGGAACGGCGCACCATCGACTGGAAGGCGTCGGCCAAGCACGCGTCGCTGCTTGCCCGCGAGTACCAGACCGAGCGCGACAATGCGGTGGTGTTCGCGGTCGACGCCGGGCGCGCGATGAGCGATCCCGTCGGCGGCGTGCCGCGGGTCGACAGGGCGGTCTCGGCAGCGCTGCTCGCCGCGTTCGTGGCGCTGAAGTCGGGCGACCGGGCGCGGCTCTATTCCTTTGCCGCCCGGCCGCAGGTGGATTCGGGCACGCTGTCGGGCACGCGCGGCTTTGCCCGGCTCCATCATGCCGCGGCCGACATCGACTATGGCACCGACGAGAGCAACTACACCCTGTCGCTGGTGACGCTGGACGGCCGTCTGGAGCGGCGATCGCTGGTGGTGCTGTTCACCGAGTTCACCGATCCCACCAGCGCGGAATTGATGCTCGCCGCCGCCCAGCGCATGCTCAAGCGCCACCGGCTGCTGTTCGTGCTGTTCCGCGACGAAGAGCTGGAGGGGATCCAGGATGCCGAGCCGAAGGAGGCCGACGATGTGGTGCGCGCGACTGTCGCCCATGCGCTGCTGCGCGAGCGGCGGATCGTGATCCAACGGCTGCGACGGATGGGCGTGGACGTGATCGAGGCGCCGGCCGAGGCGATGGCGCTCCGGCTGGTCGAGCGGTATCTCCGCCACCGGGAGCGGGTGGCATGAACGCGCCACTGTTCGCCAGCCGCCACTTCCGTGCCGAGCGCGAGGCCGATTGGGCGCGGCTGGAGGCGTTGCTCGACGTCGTCGAGAGCAAGAGCCCGCGCCGCCTGTCCGAAGAGGATCTGTTCGAGCTGCCGCGGTTGTATCGCGCGACCTTGTCGGCACTGTCGGTCGCGCGCGAGACGTCGCTGGACGCGTCGCTGGTCGACTATCTCGAGCGGCTGTCGACCCGCGCCTATTTCGTGCTCTACGGCTGCCGCGCGCCGTGGGGGCGGCAGATCGTCGATTTCTTTGGGCGCGGGCTGCCGCAGGCGGTGCGCACGCTGTGGCCCGAGATCCTGGTGGCGACGCTGCTCACCATCTTGAGCGCCGTTGCCGCCTACGCCTTGATCCGCGCCGAACCGGCGTGGTTCGGCGCGATCATGCCTCCCGAGATGGCGAGCGGCCGCGACATGAGCGCCTCCACCGAGTTCCTGCGCAAGTCGCTCTACGACAAGCCGGAGGACGGCGGGCTGGAGGTGTTCGCGGCCTTTCTGTTCACCCATAACGCGCAGGTCTCGTTCCTGTGCTTTGCGCTGGGCTTTGCGCTCGGCATTCCGACGCTGATCCTGCTGGTGCAGAACGGCGCGATGCTGGGTGCGATCTTCGCGGTCTATACGCCGCATGGCCTCGCGCCCGGGCTGTTCGGCTGGCTGATGATCCACGGATCGACCGAGTTGAGCGCGATCGTCCTGGCCGCCGCCGCAGGGCTGCGGATCGGACGCACCATCGCCTTTCCGGGCGAGCGCGGACGCGTCGCTGCCGCAGGGGCGGCCGGCCGGACCGCCGCCACCGTGATGCTGGGCGTCATCCTGATGCTGCTGGTGGCCGGCCTGCTGGAGGGGTTCGCGCGCCAGCTGGTGACCAGCGACAGCGCACGGTACGCCATCGCCGGTGCGATGTTCGCCCTGTGGGTCGGCTATTTCAGCCTCGTCGGACGCCGTCACCGTGGCTAGGCGCCCGCGCAAGCCACGCCCGCCGCTGTCGCTCGACCGCGCGCTGGTGACGCCCGAGGGGGTGACGCTCCACGTGCGGTTGGGCAGCGGCGGCGCGCGCGCCGGCGCACTGGTGCTGGACCTGCTGGTCATGCTGGCGATCCTGATCGGCTTCACCCTGCTGGTGGTGCTGCTCGCCCAAGCGGGAGGAACCGCGACCGGCCCGCTGCTGATGGTCGTGTGGCTGCTCGGGTTCTTCCTGCTGCGCAACTTCTACTTCGTGGCGTTCGAGGCGGGCGGGCGCGCGGCGACGCCGGGCAAGCGGATGCAGAAGCTGCGGGTGGTGGCGCGGGACGGGGGGCGGCTGACCCCGACGGCCGTGCTGGCGCGCAACCTGATGCGCGAGGTCGAGCTGTTCCTGCCGCTGAGCTTCCTCCCCTTTGCCTTTGCGGAAGGGACGATCGACGGCTGGGTCGGCTTTCTGGCGCTCGGCTGGGCGTGCCTGTTCCTGTTCTTCCTGCTGTTCAACCGCGACCGATTGCGCGCGGGCGACCTGGTGGCGGGCACCTGGGTGGTGGAGAACGAGCGCGGGCAGATCGGCGCGGAACTGCTCGATCCGGCCGCGCTGGAGGGCGATCGCTATCGCTTCGCGCCGCACGAACTCGCCGCCTATGGCGCATTCGAGTTGCACAAGCTGGAGGACGTGCTGCGCCGGAACGACCGGCACGACCAGTTCATGGTGGCGCGCACCATCCGCACCAAGCTCGGCCGCAACCCCGACGAGGGCTATGACCGTGAGTTTCTGGAAGCCTATTACGCAGCGCTGCGGCTGGAACTCGAACGCAAGCTCCTGTTCGGCAAGCGCAAGAAGGACAAGCACGACCAGCAGGGTTGAGGGGGAGACGGTTCGATGGAAGGCACCCACGCGCGCGGCGAACCGGTACTCGAGACCGAGCGCCTCCTCCTCACCCGCCCCACGCTCGCGGACCTGGACGACAGCCACGCGATGCTGAGCGATGCGGGCGTGATGGCCTTCATCGGCGGCCAGCCGATCCGCCGTGAGGATGCGTGGAACAAGCTGCTGCGCAACATCGGCCACTGGACGGCCTTTGGCTATGGCATCTTCACCGTCCGCGAGAAGGACGGCGGGCGCTTCCTGGGCGAAGTGGGAATCGCCCATTTCGCGCGCGGGTTCGGCGCCGCCTTTGATCCCTTTCCGGAGGCGGCTTGGATCCTGGCGGCGCAGGGCCATGGCAGGGGCTATGCCACGGAAGCGGTGCAGGCAGCGCATGCGTGGATGGCCGAGGTGCATGGCACGGAACGCACGGTGTGCCTCATCCACCCCGACAATCAGCCGTCGCGGCGGGTGGCGGAGAAGCTCGGCTACCGGCGCTTCGGCGAGGTCCGCTATCGCGACGCGCCGGGCATCCTGTTCGAGCGGGGCGAGCTCGGCGCTGAGGTGATACCGTAGCAAGAGCTTATCCGTACCCCGGCGAAGGCCGGGGGCCAGTTGCGGTGCAATCGCGATGTGCCACGCGCCTCAACCGTTCCCCAACTGGGCCCCGGCCTTCGCCGGGGTACGGGCTCACCGCGGCTCTGATGCCGGCACCGTGATAGCGAAGAGGCACCAAGGTTGGCGGGTGACAGCGAGGACGTTTGTTCCTATCCTGTTCGCGTGCCATGACCCGCAAGATCATCCATGTCGACATGGACGCCTTTTTCGCGTCGGTGGAGCAGCGCGACGCGCCGGAGCTGCGCGGGCGGCCCGTGGCGGTGGGCGGCTCGAGCGGGCGCGGGGTGGTCGCGGCGGCGAGCTACGAGGCGCGGCGCTTCGGGGTACGCTCGGCGATGCCCTCGGCGCGGGCGATCCGACAGTGCCCGGAACTGGTGTTCGTGCGGCCGCGCTTCGATGTCTATCGCGCGGTGTCGCAGCAGATCCGCGCGATCTTCCACAGCTATACGCCGCTGGTCGAGCCGCTGTCGCTGGACGAGGCCTATCTGGACGTGACCGAGAACCTCGCGGGGCTGCCGTCCGCGACCGAGACGGCGCTGGAGATCCGGCGGCGCATCCGCGAGGAAACCGGCCTCACCGCGTCGGCCGGCATTTCCTACAACAAGTTTCTGGCGAAGCTCGCCTCCGACGCCAACAAGCCGGACGGGCAGTGCGTCATCCCGCCAGGGGCCGGCGAGGCGTTCGTCGCCAAGCTGGAGGTGGGGCGCTTCCACGGCATCGGCCCGCGCACGGCCGAGAAGATGGCCGGGCTCGGCATCCACACCGGCGCCGACCTGCGGGCGCAGGAACTGCCCTGGCTGCGCGCCCATTTCGGCAAGTCGGGCGAATGGTATTACCGCGTCGCCCGCGGCGAGGACCACCGTCCCGTGACGCCGGACCGGGTGCGCAAGTCGTCCGGATCGGAAACCACCTACGCCACCAACCTCGTCACGCCCGAGGCGGTGGAGGACGGAATCCGCGCCATGGCCGATGATGTCTGGGAATGGTGTGAACGCACGCGCAGTTCCGGACGCACCGTGACGACCAAGATCCGCTTTGCCGACTTCCGCACCCTGACGCGCAGTCGCAGCCTGGCCGATCCGGTCGGCGACCGGGAAACGCTGCACGCGGTCGCGGTGGAGCTGGTGCGCGGGCTGTACCCGCTGCCGATGGGCGTGCGGCTGCTGGGCGTCACCCTCTCCAACCTTGGCCCCCTGCCCGATCCGGCGACACCGGGCGTGCAGATGGCGCTGGACCTGGCGCGATGACGGTGCGGACGATCGCAGTGGCGGGCTGCGGCCCCGCCGGCTTGGCAGCCGCGCTGCTGCTCGCGCGGGACGGCCACCGCGTCACCCTGTTCGAGCGGTTCGCGACGCCGCAGCCGATCGGATCAGGGCTGATGCTGCAGCCGACCGGGCTTGCGGTAATGCAGGAGCTGGGGCTGACGGAGGCGGTGCTGGCGCGGGGGGCGCGCGTCGACCGCCTGCTCGGGTGCACGGCCAAGGGCAGCGTCGTGCTGGATGTCGCCTATCGGGCGCTCAAGGGCGAGCGCTTCGGGCTCGGCATCCACCGGGCGAGCCTATTCGGCGTGTTGTTCGATGCTGCGATCGCAGCCGCTATCCCGATCGAGACGGGTCGGACGGTGATCGGCAGCGAGCCGGCGAGCGACGACGGTCGCCGCCTGCTCTTCGAAGACGGCACCCGCAGCGTGCGGTTCGACCTGGTGGTCGACGCGCTGGGCAGCCGCACGCCGCTGGCACCGCCCACGGGCCGCGAACTCGCCTATGGCGCGCTGTGGACGAGCCTCGCCTGGCCCGAAGGGAGCGCGCTGTCGCCGAGCACGCTGGAGCAGCGCTATCACCGGGCGAGCCAAATGGTCGGCGTGCTGCCGACGGGCAAGCGCGCCAGTGGCGGTGGCGCCGAAGCCTCGCTGTTCTGGTCGCTGCGGCTCGACCGGCTGGAAGCGTGGCGGGCGGCTGGACTGGCGGCGTGGAAGGCGGAGGTGCAGGCGCTGTGGCCGGCAACCGAGCCGCTGCTCGCCCGGATCGACCATCCCGACCAACTCGCCGTCGCGCGCTATGCGCACCGTACGCTCTCGCACCCGGCCGGGCATGGCATGATCCACATCGGCGACGCCTGGCACTCGGCGAGCCCGCAGTTGGGCCAGGGGGCGAACATGGCGCTGCTCGATGCCTTTGCGCTGCGGCAGGGGCTGCGCGGTGCCGCGACGATGGAGGCAGGGTTGGCGCGCACGGTGGCGCTACGACGGCGGCACGTCGGGCTGTACCAGGCGCTGACGGCGCTGCTGACGCCGGTCTATCAGTCCGATAGCCGGGTGATTCCCGCATCCCGCGACCGGCTGGTGGCGCCGCTCTCCCGCCTGCCGCTGGTGGAGCGGATCCAGGCTGCGCTGGTGGCGGGACTGGTCGGCCGGCCGCTCGCGAAGCTGGCCCTGCACGCGTGAGTCGATTTTTGCCGCGGCTGGCGGCATAGCGCTCCCAAAGCCGGGCTCTGGGTCCGGCGCAGGCTGAAAGGACAGGTAATGGGGCTGCTCAACGATCTCGGCGCCAAGGGCACCGCACCGTGGCTCGACTTCGTCGACCGCAAGTTCCTGGAAGCGGGCGGGCTGGAAAAGCTCGTCGCAGAGGACGGGCTGACCGGCGTCACCTCCAACCCCGCCATCTTCGAAAAGGCGATGGGCTATGGCGATGCCTATGACGCGACGCTGGCGGCCTATGACGCCGCCCATCCGGGTGCGGCGACCATCGATCGCTATGAGCATCTGGCGATCCAGGACATCAAGGCCGCGGCTGAGACGCTGCGCCCGGTCTATGACCGTACCGATGCCAGGGACGGCTATGTCAGCCTGGAAGTGTCGCCCTATATCGCCGACGATACCGACGCGACCATCGCCGAGGCGCAGAAGCTGTGGGCGGCGGTCGACCGGCCGAACCTCATGATCAAGATCCCGGGCACGCCGGCAGGTGCGCCCGCGATCGCGGCGACGGTTGCGGCCGGCATCAACGTCAACGTGACGCTGCTGTTTTCGCTGGAGGCGTATCAGCGCGTCGCCGAGGCGCATGTCGCGGGTCTTGAGCAGCGCGCGGCACAGGGCCTGCCGATCGACCGGATCGCGGGCGTCGCGAGCTTCTTCGTCAGCCGCATCGACGCGGTGATGGACAAGGCGATCGACACGCGCGTCGCCGAGGGCGATCCCGAGGCCGAGGCGCTGAAGGCGCTGCGCGGCAAGGTCGCGATCGCCAACGCCAAGGCCGCCTATGCCTGGTACCAGGACTTCATCGGGAGCGAGCGCTGGCAGGCACTCGCCGCCAAGGGCGCACAGCCGCAGCGGCTGTTGTGGGCGTCGACCGGGACCAAGGACCCGGCGTACCCGGATACGCTCTACGTCGACGCGCTGATTGGCGCCGACACGGTCAACACCATGCCGCCCAAGACCATGGACGCGTTCCGCGAGCGCGGCACCGTCGCCGACACGCTCACCGCCGATCTGGACGGCGCGCGCTACGTGCTGGCGGAGGCCGAGCGGCTGGGCCTGGACCTGGACGGCGTCACCCAGCGGCTGGTGGAAGAAGGCGTTGCTCAGTTCGTGAAGGCATTCGACGACCTGCTGGGGGCCATCGCCAAGAAGCACCCCGGCGCCTGAACGACAAACGGGAGGTGCGGCATCCCGCACCTCCCGCACTGTCCCGGCGCTGATGCCGGGCGAAGACCTGGACGCGGCGTCGGTGCGCCGCGCAGGTTCAGGCGGCGGCGACCGGCTTCGGTTCGCGCGCCTCGCTGTGGCGACGGCCATAGGCGAAGTAGATCACCAGACCGATGACGTTCCACAGCGCGAAGCGGGTGATGGTGGAGCTCGGCAGGCTGATGAACAGATAGATGCAGCCGAGGATCGCGAGCGTGCCGACCACATAGGGCGCCGGGCAGCGGAACAGCCGCGGCAGCTCCGGGAAGCGGCGGCGCAGGATCATCAGGCAGGCGCCGACCGCGATGAAGGCAACCAGCGTGCCCGCATTGGCGAGCTCGGCGATCTCGTCGAGGCGGAAGAAGCCGGCGACGGCGGCGACCGACACGCCGGTCACGAGCGTGATCAGGGTCGGGGCGCCGGTACGCGCGCTGACCTTCGCAAGGCCGCGCGGAAGCAGGCCGTCGCGCGCCATCACGAAGAAGATGCGGCTCTGCCCATACATCATCACCAGGATCACCGAGGGCAGCGCCACCACCGCAGCAAGCGCGATCAGGTGGGCGGCGACCGGCTGCTGGAGCGAGCGCAGCACCAGCGCGAGCGGCTCCGGCGAGTTGGCGAGCGCGGTGTAGGGCAACGCACCGACGGCTGCGACCGCGACCGCCATGTAGATGATCGTGCACACCAGCATCGAGCCGACGATGCCGATGGTGAGGTCACGCCCCGGGTTCTTGGCCTCTTCGGCCGAGGTCGCCACCGCGTCGAAGCCATAGAAGGCGAAGAACACGATCGCGGCCGCCGCCATGACGCCGCGCTTCTCGCCCATCACCTCGGTGCTGCCGAAGCCATAGGGCATGAACGGCTGGAGGTTGTCGGCCTGGAACGCGGGCAGCGCAAAGGCGACGAAGACGCTGAGCGCAACCAGCTTGATGATGACGAGGATGATGTTGAGGGTCGCGCTCTCGCGCGTGCCGGCGATCAGCATGCCCATGACGGAGAGCGCGACCAGCACGGCCGGCAGGTTGATGATGCCGCCATCATGCGGCCCCACCAGCAGCGCCTGCGGCAGGGTCACGCCCGCCGCCTGGATCCAGCCGACGAGATAACCGGACCAGCCGACCGCAACGGTCGAGCAGGCGAGCGAATATTCGAGGATCAGGCTCCAGCCGACGATCCAGGCGATCCCCTCGCCCATCGCGGTATAGCTGAAGGTATAGGCGCTGCCCGCGGCCGGGATCAGCGTCGCCATCTCGGCATAGGCGAGTGCCGCGCAGGCGCAGACCGCCCCGGCGATGGCGAAGGCGAGGATCACGGCAGGGCCGGCACGCTCGGCACCGACGCCGGTGAGCGTGTAGATGCCGGTGCCGACGATGGCGCCGACCCCCAGCGCGATCAGGTGCGGCCAGCTCAGCGTCTTGGCGAGCCGGTGCCCCTCCTGTTGACTGCTCATCGTGTGGATCGATTTACGCGGCCCGAACATCGGCTCTCCCCCCTGGTTTTTCGTCTTAGCCGGACAATTCCGAGCCGAACTGGCTCCGAAGATCGTCCAGCGTTGCCTGGATGTGTGCGCTCAGCAGCCGTTCCACCGTTGGCCCGTCGCCGGCGAGCCAGGCGTCGAGCAGGTCGCGATGCTCCAGGTGCGCGCGATCCTCGCGTCCGGCGGGCTGGAGGTGCGCGATGACATAGCGTTCGGACAGCACCGTCAGCCGCTCGACCAGCTGGGTGGTGAGCAACCGCCCGCTCGGGCGCACGAGCGCGGTGTGAAAGGTCCGGTTGCAGCTGGCGACGCTCGCGAGATTGTTGCTGGCGGCGCTGTCCAGCGCCTCGAACGCTGCGATGGTGGCCGCACGGTCTGCGTCATCGGCGCGTTCCGCCGCGCGGGCAGCGGCCGGCGGCTCCAGCACCAGCCGCAGCTCGAAGATCTCCTCCGCTTCCGCGGCCGACATTGGACGCACGAAATAGCCGCGGTTCGCCTGGCTGGTGAGCAGCCCCTCCTGCTCCAGCCGCGCCAGCGCCTCACGCAGGGGGATTTTGCTCACCCCCAGTTCGTTGGCGAGCGCATCCTGGCGGATCGGCACCTCCCGCGGAAGAACGCCGGTGATGATCCGCTCGCGGATGATTTCGAATACCTGTTCAGAGAGCGTGCGGACGACGATGCTCATCTGCGAAAAACCTCCGGAGGGCCGCGACGGACCCGCCGACAATCGACTTTGGCCGCCAGGGTCACTTGACCTGGAAACCCTTCCAGAAAGGATCGGCGCGATCAATCCAGATCGTGTTGAAGCCGGTGGCGACCGCCGATCCCTCGATCGATGGGATGATCGCCGGCTGGTCGCCGATCGCGGTCTCCGCCTCCACCCGGCCGATGAAGCGGCTCCCGATGTAGCTTTCGTGGACGAAGCGCTCGCCCGTCTTCAACTGCCCCTTGGAGGCGAGATGGGCGAGACGCGCCGAGGTGCCGGTGCCGCAGGGGCTGCGATCGATCGCCCGGTCGCCGTAGAAGACGGCGTTGCGGCCAACGGCGCCATCGCCGCGCGGCTTGTCCGCCCACAGGATGTGGCTGACGCCGCGGATGGTGGGATCGAGCGGATGGACCGGCTCGAACTTCTGGCGGATCGCCGCCCGCAGGCGGCCGCTGAGTTCGACCAGTCGCGAGGCGCCGAGATCGTCGAGGCCGGGATAGGCACCCTGCGGCTCGACGATCGCGTAGTAGTTGCCGCCATAGGAGACGTCGACGCTGAGCGGCCCCAGCCCCTCCAGATCGACCTGGATGCCGGTCGCCGCGACATAGGCGGAGACGTTGGTGATGCGCACCGCCGTCACCTTGTCGCCTTGCGTCTCGTAGGCGACGTCGATCACCCCGGCCGGCACCTCGATGCGCAGCTTGCCGGGCGTGGCGGGCTGGATGAGGCCATGCTCCAGGCCGAAGGTGACCATGCCGATGGTCCCGTGCCCGCACATCGGCAGGCAGCCCGAGGTCTCGATGAACAGGATGCCGATGTCGGTGTCGGCCTGCGTCGGCGGGTAGAGGAATCCGCCCGACATCATGTCGTGCCCGCGCGGTTCGAAGCACAGGCCCGTGCGGATCCAGTCGAAGCGGGCCAAGAAGTCCTGGCGCCGCTCCGACATGGATGCCCCCTTCAAGAGCGGCGCGCCGCCCGCGACTAGGCGGACCGGATTGCCGGCGGTGTGGCCGTCGATACAGAAGAAGGTGTGCCGCATGGGTGTCTCGTGTCAGGCTGCCTTGGCGATGTCGAGGGTCGGGCGGGTCGCCGCGGCCTTTTCCACCATGGCGATCACCTCTGCACGGCGTTCGCCGGTCAGCACCTGGCGCGGTGGGAGCACGCGCTCCGAACCCCGGCCCATCACCTGCTCGGCGAGCTTGATGGTCTGCACCAGATCATGCTCGGCATCGAGGTGAAGGAGCGGCATGAACCAGCGGTAGATCTCCAGCGCCTTGGCATGGTCGCCGCGTTCGAACGCGCGCACCAGCTCGACCGACTCGCGCGGGAACGCGTTTGTGAGGCCCGAGACCCAGCCCTTGGCGCCCAGGAACAGGCCTTCCAGCGCCACGTCGTCGAGCCCTGCGAACAGCACGAAGCGGTCGCCGAACTCGTTACGGAAATCGGTGAAGCGGCGGGTGTCGGGGGCCGACTCCTTGACCGCGACGATGTTCTTCACGTCGTCGAGCGCCGCCAGCACGCCGCGGTCGATCACGGTGCGATAGGCCGGCGGGTTGTTGTAGAGCATGATCGGCAGGCTCACCGCCTCCGCCACGCCGCGGAAGTGCGCGACCAGTTCCTCGGCCTTGGGCACATAGACCATCGGCGGGAGCAGCATCAGGCCATCAGCGCCGATCTTTTCGGCCGCCTGGGCATAACGGGTGGCGCGGCGCTGATCATATTCGGAAACGCCGGTGAGCACGGGCACACGGCCGGCGACCACTTCCACGATCGCGGAGAGGACCTGCTGCTTTTCCTCGAACATCAGCGAGTTGTTTTCACCCACGGTGCCGAGCGCGATCACGCCGGTCACCCCGTCGCGGATCAGGTCGTCCACCACCCGCTGGGTTTCACCCAAGTCGATCGTCAGATCCTCACGGAGCTGCGTCGTCACGGCGGGGAACACGCCCTTCCATTCGACCATCATCGGAACCATTCTCTTCTCGTTGCGGACATATACCGTATACGATAGGGATTGCTGTGCCGCAACAGGAGAACGGGCGTGGGTGCGACAAATGTGGTCGGGGGGGGCGTTGTCGGGCTGGCGAGCGCATTGGCGCTGGCGCGTGCCGGCCATTCCGTGACGCTGCTGGAGCCGGACTCCGCCCGCACGGCCGCCTCCTGGGGAAATGCCGGCCACATCGCCACGGAGCAGGTGGCGCCGCTCGCCTCGCCGGCTGCGATCCGGTCCGCGCCGCGGCGGCTGTTCGTGCGCGGGGGGGCGCTCGACCTGCCGCTCGGTCAACTCGCGAACTGGCTGCCGTTCGCGCTGCGGCTGGTCGGTCGATCGACCCCGAGCCGCTTTGCCGCGGGCAGCGCCGCGCTCGGCAGCCTGTTGCAGGAGGCGATGCCCGCCTGGGAGCGGCTGGCGGCGACGATCGACGCCCCCGAGCTGCTGACGCAGGACGGGCATCTGGTGCTGTGGGAATCGCCGGA
This sequence comes from Sphingomonas sp. ACRSK, assembly GCF_022346685.1. NCBI lineage: Bacteria > Pseudomonadati > Pseudomonadota > Alphaproteobacteria > Sphingomonadales > Sphingomonadaceae > Sphingomonas > Sphingomonas sp. ACRSK. The sequence continues at coordinate 102,033 of NZ_JAKRNR010000008.1, forward strand.
GACCGCGCGCGCCGGACGCGCCGCCTGGACGGCGGCCGACACCGGCACGGCGACGTTCCGCGATGCCGACGCTGCCGAGCTCGACGCGATCGCCAGCGTGATCCAGGCTCCGGTGGCAGGTGCGATTCGCTTTGCCGGCAGCGGGCAGATCCGCGATCTCTCGGTGCTGGCGGGCGCGCTGGAGGAGGCGTTCCTTCGTGCAGGGGGCCGCATCGTTCGCGCCCGCGCGCAGCTGCGCATCATCGACGGGGTGGCGCTGGTTCCCGGGCATCCGGCCGAACTGGTGCTGGTGGCGGCCGGCATCGGCTCGCGCGCGCTGATGGAGGCGACCGGCCACGCCGCCCCGATGATCGCCGAGCGCGGCTATCACATCCGTGCCGCCGCGGATCGCTGGCCGGCGGACCTGCCGCCGCTGGTGTTCGAGGACCGGTCGATGATCGTCACCCGCTACGCCGACCGCGTGCAGGCCGCGAGCTTCGTCGAGCTGAGCAGCCCCGACGCGCCGCCCGATCCGCGCAAGTGGGAGCGGCTGGAAGCGCACGTCCGCGCCCTCGGCCTCCCCATCACGGGCCCTTTCCGCCGGTGGATGGGATCGCGCCCCACCCTTCCCGACTATCTGCCCGCGATCGGCCGCTCGCCTCGCGCGAACAACCTGCTCTATGCATCCGGCCACCAGCATCTGGGGCTGACGCTGGCGCCGATCACGGCCGAGCTCGTCGCCGCCCTGGTCGCAGGCGAGCGGCCGCCGGTCGACTTGGCGCCCTTCGACCTCGCACGGTTTTGAACAAGGAAGAACAGGCATGACCATCGGCGGATCGAGCGCAGAGGCCGAACTCGCGGCCATCACCCCCTGGGCGAAGCGCGCCGCACCGATCGGCAGCGCCGAGCGCCAGGCGCGGCTCGAGCGTGCCCGCACGCTGGCGGACGCGAGCGGCGCGGACGGGCTGCTGCTCAACGTGGGTGCGACGCTGCGCTATTTCGCGGGTGTGCCCTGGGGTCCCAGCGAGCGGCTGGTGGCGATGCTGCTGCCGGCACGCGGGCGGCCGGTGCTGCTGTGCCCGGCGTTCGAACTCGGCACGCTGGAGGCCGACCTCGCGATCGACGCCGATATCCGGCTGTGGGAGGAGGACGAGGATCCGATCGCGCTGCTCGCCGATACGCTGGCGGCGACCGGGATCACGAAGCTGGGCGTCGACCCGCTGTTTCCGTTCCAATGGGCCGAGCGGCTGCGGGCCAAGGCGGGCAGCGTCCGGCTGCTCGATGGCGCGCCCGCGATCGACGGCTGCCGGATGGTGAAATCCCCCGCCGAGCTGGCGCTGCTTGCCCAGGCCAAGGCGATGACGCTGGAGGTGCATCGCCGCACCGCGCGCATCCTGCGCCCGGGCATCGCCGCAAGCGAGGTGGTGCGCTTCATCGACGCCGCGCACCGCGCGATCGGGGCTGCGGGATCGAGCTTCTGCATCGTCCAGTTCGGCCGCGCGACCGCCTTTCCGCACGGGCTGCCGGGCGAACAATATCTGCAGGAGGGCGAGCTGGTGCTGGTCGACACCGGCTGCCTGGTCGAGGGCTATCACTCGGACATCACCCGTACCTATGCGTTCGGGGCGGTTCCGGACGAGGTGCGCAGCATCTGGTCGCTGGAAAAGGAAGCACAGCAGGCGGCGTTCGACGCCGTGGTGCCCGGCGCTCCGTGCGAGAGTGTCGATGCGGCGGCGCGGCGCGTGCTGGAGGCGGCGGGGCTCGGCCCGGACTATCGCCTTCCAGGGCTACCCCACCGCACCGGGCATGGCATCGGCCTGTCGATCCATGAGCCGGCCTATCTGGTGCGCGGCGACAAGACGCCGCTTGCGCCCGGCATGTGCTTTTCCAACGAGCCGATGATCGTCGTGCCGGATCGCTTCGGCGTGCGGCTGGAGGATCATTTCCACGTCACCGAAACGGGTGCGGCGTGGTTCACCCAACCGCAGCATGCCATCGACCAGCCGTTCGCGGAATAATCAACGGACGTGATCGGTACCCCGGCGCAGGCCGGGGTCCAGTTGGGGTCGGTTCCGGGCTTTCGCGCAACACCGCCGGATAGCACCCCCGGCCTTGCGGGAGCACGCTCCGCTGACAGCTTTCCCGCAACCCCGCACTGGCGACGCAAGCGTCAGCGCACTTAATCCCCACCATCGCAACTGGGCCCCGGCCTTCGCCGGGGTACAGGTAAGCGCTGAGGGGTGCGCTCAGCTCTCCAGGATGTGCATCCACATCGGCTCGCCCACTAGGCTTGGGGAGCCGCGCAGCCGTTCGAGCGAGGCGGCGACGGCGCGCTCCGGGCCCTCGTGGGTGACGATCGCCACCAGCACGCTGCCGTCGGCATTGGCGCCGCGCTGCATCAGCCGTTCGATCGACACGCCGGCGTCGCGCATCGCCGCCGCGATCTCTGCCAGCACGCCCACCTTGTCGGCGACCATCAGCCGCAGATAGGCGCGGCCGCGGCGCTCGCCGGTGGGCGCGGCGGGCTGCTGGGCGAGGGCCTCGGCCGGCTCCGCATAGGGGGGGCCGAACTCGCCGCGGGCGATGTCGATCAGGTCCGCCACCACCGCGCTGGCGGTCGGTCCGTCGCCGGCGCCGCGGCCCTGGAAGAACAGCCTCCCGACGAAATTGCCCTCGGCCACCACGGCGTTCAGCGAGCCGGTGACATGCGCGAGCGGATGGTCGAGGGGGACAAGGTGCGGGTGGACGCGCTGGAACAGGCCGTTCTTGCCGGCCTCCGCCACGCCCACCAGCCGCACGCGATAGCCGAGGGTCGCCGCCTCGGCGATGTCGGCGGCGAGGACGTGGCGCACGCCGGTGATCGCGACATCCGAAAAGGCCGGGCGGGTACCGAACGCAAAGCTCGCCAGGATCGAAAGCTTGTGCGCGGCATCGACGCCATCGATGTCGAAGCTGGGATCCGCTTCGGCAAAGCCGAGCCGCTGCGCTTCGTCCAGCACCTCGGCGAAGTCGCGGCCCTCGGCCTCCATCTTCGAGAGGATGAAATTGCAGGTACCGTTGAGGATGCCATAGACATGGCCGATCTCGTTGGCCGCCGCACCTTCGCGCAGCCCCTTGATGACCGGCACGCCGCCTGCGACCGCAGCCTCGAACTTGAGCGCGACGCCGCGCCCTTCCGCGGCGCGGGCGAGTTCGAGGCCATGATGCGCGATCATCGCCTTGTTGGCGGTGACGACGCTCTTGCCATTGGCGAGCGCCGCACGGGTGAGCGTCAGCGCGGGCCCGTCGGCCCCGCCGACGAGTTCCACCACGACATCCGCCCGCGGGTCGGCCGCGAGCGAGGCGGTGTCGTCCACCCAGTCGAAGCGCGAAAGGTCGACGCCGCGATCCTTGGCACGATCCCGCGCAGACACCGCCACGATCTCGATTGGGCGGCCGGCGCGGCGGGCAATCAATGCCCCGTTTGCGTCGAGCAGACGAATGACGCCCGCGCCGACCGTACCAAGTCCTGCGATCGCGACGCGTAGCTGTTCCGTCATGCCTGCCTCTTCCATTTCGCCGCCGGGCACGTCCCGACGGAGCGGCAGGCGTTAGCGGAGGGGCCGTGGTATAAACAACCCAACACGACCAGAAGGCTTTGCAAAAGTTACCGGGCCGCTTTCGCCGCCCGGAGGCGGAACACGCGCCCGTTCCGGGAAACGGGCGCGCGTCGCATCACTTCTTCAGAAGACCGATCTCGACCAGCCGCTGGTGCAGATAATCGTGGGCGGTGATCGGCTCCGGGTAGCGGTTGCCCTCCCCCACGCAGCTCGGCAGCGTCTCGATCAGGAAATCGGGCGCCGGGTGGAGGAAGAAGGGCATGGAGTAGCGCGAGTTGCCGCGCCGCTCGGGCGCCGGGTTCACCACGCGGTGCGTGGTCGACGGCAACACATGGTTGGTCAGCCGCTGCAGCATGTCGCCGACGTTCACGACCATCGCGCCCACCGGCGGCTTCACCGCGAGCCAGTCGCCGTCCCTGTCGAGCAGTTCCAGCCCGGCTTCCTCGGCGCCCAGCAGCAGCGTGATGAGATTGATGTCCTCATGCGCCTCTGCACGCACCCCCGGCGCATCGGCGGGGATCGGCGGATAGTGGAGCAGGCGCAGCACCGAATTGCCGTCCTTGACCGCGTGCTCGAACCAGTTGGGATCGAGCTTCAGGTAGCGGGCGATTGCGGAGAGCAGCTTGAGCCCGGCGGTGTCGAAAGCGGCGAACAGCTCGAGGAACGTCTCCTTGAAGCCCGCGGGCGCCGACGGCCAGATGTTGTCCGGCATCACGTCGCGGAAGCGGTGGCCGGCCGGCAATTCCCGGCCGATGTGCCAGAACTCCTTGAGGTCGGTGACCTTCGCGTTCTTCGCGATCTCGGTGCGGAAGGGCGTGTAGCCGCGCGCGCCGCCGCCGCCCGGCGTGTGATAAGCGCGTTTCTCCTCCTCCGGCAGGCGGAAGAACTCTTCGGTCAGCGCCCAAGCGCGGTCGATCAGCGCCGGGTTGATGCCGTGGTCCGCGACCATGGCGAAGCCGAAGCGTTCGAACGAGCCGCCGAACGCCTGTGCGAAACCCTCCGGATCGTTCTGCTGGTCGGCCAGCGAGACGAGCGGCACCTGGGTCATGGGAACGTCGAGCATGGGGAATCCTGTAGGGGTATGAATAGCGGCGTGAATACGCCCGCAACCCGCGCGGGAACAGCCCCTTGGAACGGCCGGCGAGGAGTATACCGCAGGCACGCCCCCGCCCGTCCGCCGCCCGGATCGTCCTGCGGCTCGGGAACACGCGGGCTCGCCCGCCGTTCGCGCTTTGACGGCCCCGCTGCTGGTGGGCCAGACGAAGGAGCGAACCATGGGTGGTCACCAGGTACCGGGGCTGGGCTCCGGCGACAGCTTTGACGAAGAAGGCTATGACGAGAGCCAGCGCGCCGAAATCCTGGAGGTAACCAGCGACGGTCCCTCGGACGGCACCCTGCTGACGGACATCGAGCCCGACCTCGGCGATGACGAGGATGAGGACGACCTCCTCATGGAAGACGATGAGCTCGGCAGCGAGGATGACGACGACGACATCGTTGTCGACCCTGAGGACCAGGAGGAAGACGAGCTTCAGGAAGACTTCGACGAGGACGACCTCGCCGAGGACGACGATCTCGAGGATACCGACAGGGCCGCGCTGGAACCGTGACCCGCACCACGACCGCTGCCGCACTGGCGTTGTTGCTCGCTGGTTGCGGCGGCGGCGTGTCGGAGCCGGAGGGGAATACCCCCGAGGCGGCAGCAGATACCGCGGCGCCGGCCGAGAAGTCGGCCGGCCCGGTCCCGCGTCCCACCTCCGTGGCGGCTCCAGCGCCGTCGCCGCGGTCGAGCCCGACGCCCCCTGTGGCTTCGGCCGTCGGCGACCCGGATGAAGAGACCGCTGAGGCGGCGCGCGCGGTGGTACAGCGCTATTACGCGCTGCTTGCCCGCGGCGACTATGCAGCGGCGCGGGCACTGTGGCGCCGGGGTAGCGAAGGTTCCGGCAGGGACGCGCGGGCCTTTGCGCGCAGCTTCGTCCGCTATGCGAGCTACGGCGCGCGCGTGGGCGCGCCCGGGCCGGTCGATGCCGGTGCCGGTCAGCGGTACGTCACCGTTCCCGTCACCGTGCGCGGGACGCTGAAGGATGGTGGTGCTCCCTTCGAGCAAGCCGGCGAGGTCACGCTGCACCGCGCCGGCAACATCGATGGCGCAACCGTCGAACAGCGAACCTGGCGTATCGAGAAAATCGAGTTGTCCGCTGGCGAGGCGCCGGCAGGCGATCTGCCGCAGCGCGTGACCGCGCGGTATCAATGCGAGGACGGCACCGTGTTGGTCGCAGCCTTCGACAATCGAGCAGACACGGTGACGCTGCGTGCGCGTGGCAGGACGCTGGGCGTGCTGAAGGGGCAGCGACCGGCATCGGGGATCTGGTATGCCGGCGACGGCATGACCCTGCGGGGCAAGGGCCGCGTCGCGAGTTTCGAAGCCGAGGGGCAGGCCCCCGTCCACTGCGTCGCGAGCGACGCGCGCTGACGAAAAAAGGGGCCGGCGGTGCCGACCCCTTGAAAGATTTGGCGCGTCCGGCGAGGTCTCCCCCGCCAGCGGCTTACATGGAGAAGCGCAGGCCCACCGCGAAGGTGCGGCTCAGCAGCGTCGTGCCAAGGTTGTCCGTGTCCTGGCCGCCGGCGCTGCCGAAGCGGTAGTAGGACTGCTGCTTCTGGTTGGTGAGGTTCACCGCGTCGAAGGTGAGGCCGATCTGGTCGTTGACCTTGTAGCTCAGCTGGAAATCCAGGCTGCTCTCCGGACGGTACCAGACGCCGATCGGGTTGGCGAACAGGCGTGCCTCGTTGTTGTGCAGGAACTCCTTGCGCCAGACATACGACAGGCGGGCACCGACCGGGCCGTTGTCGTAGGCAAGCGTCGCGTTGTACGAGAAGTCCGACACGTTGAAGAACGACGAGGTCGCCTCGCCAGTGATGTTGCCGGCGGAGTCGGTCTGCGGAATGTTCTGCTTGGAATCCAGCACGGTCAGGCTGCCGACGAAGCCCAGGCCGTCGAGGAAGCTCGGCAGGTACTTCGGGAAGTAGGTCAGGCCCACTTCGACACCCTTCAGCACGCCGTCCGAGGCGTTCGCCGGACGGGTAATGGCGAAGTTGTTCGTCGCACCTGCGACGATCCCGTTGTTGGGGATATACTCCATGACGGTGAGCGGAACGACCAGACCCTCGATCTCGCGACGGAAGCCGGTCACGTAGATCGCGCTGTCGCGATCGAAGTACCACTCGACCGCGAGGTCGTAGTTCTTCGAATGGGTGGGCTGCAGGTCCGCGGTGCCCGCCGTGCCGCTGCCGTAGCCGACGTTGGTGAGGTCACCCGTCAGCGAGTAGTTCGGGTTGATGTCGCCGAAGTTCGGACGGCGCAGCGTTTCGCCATAGTTGAAGCGCACGCGCAGCGTCGGCGTGACTTCGTAGCGCGCGGTGAAGCTCGGCAGCCAGCGATGCGAACCGCTGGAAACGGAGGTCTGGGCGCCGTTGTTGTAGCGATCGAAGAAGTCATAGTCGGTGTCGACATCCACATAGCGGATACCGCCCTGAATCTTCAGCGGACGCCCGAACACCGAAATCTCGCCATCGGCCAGCAGGTAGGCCGACATGGTCACTTCTTCGATGTTGAAGGTCTTGACCATGCGCAGCTGGTCCGAGGTCGGGAGGCCATAGAGGCCGCGGACCGTGTCTGCGTTGTCATAGAGCCAGCTGCCCTTCGGCAGCACCCAGCTGGTCGGCACGTCGGCGCGACCATCGAAGAAGTCGGAGTTGGTGAACAGCGCGTCTTCGCCGAGCGTCGTCAGGCTGCGACCGAGCACGCCGGCGTCCTGGGTGCGGACGTAGCTCGATGCCTTGCGGTCGTCGACGCGGATGCCTGCCTTGATCTGGCGCAGGAAGCCCTCGTCCCAGGTATAATAGCCGTCCAGGGTACCGGTCAGCGCGCTACCCTTGTCGCGACCACCGTTGTCGTAGAGCTGCGCGATGTTCCAAGACGCGGGATCGGTCAGCAGCGAATCGTCGCTGAAGTGGTAGGAGGGGATGCCACCGCCGGCATTGAAGTCGACCGTGATCTGATCCGCCACCCGCTCGGTGCGCATCGCGATGAACGAGGTCTGGTACTTGCTGGTCTGATAGGCGAGGTCGGCGGTGATCTTGCCGCGCTGACCCAGGTCCCATTGCCCGTTCAGTGCGTAGACGAAGCTGTCGGTCTTGTTGCGGGTGTAATCCGCGCTGTTGAAGCCGTACACGTCGTTCGCGACGCGCGACTTGACGATGTTGGTGCCCTCATAGAGCTCGACCGGCTGCGGATTCGCCCAGAAATCCACGAAGCTGAACATCATGCTGTTGGAGGTCTCTCCGCGGAAGCCCGCGTAGAAGACCTCGGCCGTGTAGACCGAGCTGCTGTTCGGGGCCCACTGCAGCGCCGCATTGAACGACGGGCGCTCACGCTTGCCATAGAGATCCGAGCTGAAGACCGCGTCGCGCGAGAGGTAATAGGGCGTGTCGACGCCGTTGATGTCGAGCGTCGAGCCCGGTGCGGTCGGAAGCCCGGCATCGAGGCCCGGCTGCCAATTGACGTTGCCCTCACCCGGGAAGATGCGCTCGAGCGGCGCGAGGCCGGAGCCTGCGGGCGGCGTCTCGGTCGCGAAGGGAACGAGCGCACCGGCCGTCACCGACATGTTGCGATACTTGGTGCGGCTGTAGCTGCCGTTCACCAACAGGCCGATGTCGCCGATGCCGGTTTCCCAGCGATCCGACACGAGCAGCGCGATGTTGGGGTTAAAGCTGTCGGCCTGCTCGTTGTAGATGCCGCGCGCGAGGCCGGAGATGGTGAAGCCGTCGAAGTCGAGCGGACGGCGCGTCTTCACGTCGATCTGGCCCGCCAGACCGGTCTCGATCTGGTCGGCCGAGCGGGTCTTGTAGACGTCGACCTGCTTGACGAGGTTCGCCGAGACGTCCTGCAGCGAGAAGGACTGGCCGGCAGCGGTGAAGATGTTGCGGCCGTTGAGCGTGGTCAGCGGGTCGCTGAGGCCGCGGATGGTGATGGTGGCCGCTTCGCCGCCGGTGCGATCGGTGACCTGGACACCAGTGACGCGCTGGAGCGCTTCCACGACGTTATTGTCGGGCAATTTGCCGACATCTTCGGCCACGATCGAGTCGACGATCTGCGTGGCTTCGCGGCGCACGTTGAGCGCGCCGACGATGCTGCCGCGCACGCCGGTGACGATGATGTCGCCGCTGGTGGCTTCATCCGGAGTGGAATTGACGGGCTCTGCGGCCTCAGTGGTCTGCGTCGCGTCGTCCGCAGTGGTCTGCGCGAAGGCCGGCGGCGCCAGCACCAGGGCAACAACGGACGCGGTACGCAAGAAAATCGGCTTGAAAGCCATGTGCCTCTCCCCTCGCCGGGCTTGGCGCCCGGGCGTAATTGATCGAAACTTTACTCCTACAAAATTACGGCAACAGCTGGGCAACGGCAAGCCGCATTCGCAAGGCCGCTGCACAGCAAGCGGGCAGCGTTGCCCGAAAGTCACGCAGCACTGGCCCCGCAGCGGCAGAGCCGTGCGGGGCCAGCAGGTTCAGGAGGGAAAAGCGGGCGAAACTTCCGCGTCAGCTGACGCGGAAGACGCTGTTCTGGGCGGTGCCGCGCGTGGCGCGCGCCACGAGCCGGAGCTCGCCGCCGACATGGGCGAGTACCATATTGGGACGACCCGCGAGCGCGAACCGCACCGTATCGCGGTCGACGGCCTCGCGCACGAAGCTGCTGCGGAGCACGAACTGGCGGTCGCGTAGCGGCTGGGCCAGACGGACGCTGCCGTCGGGAGCGGCAAACAGCACCCGGTCGGCCACGTCGATCGGTGCCAGCGAGATGGCGCCGGACCCCGCCATGCTCTCGACGCTGCGGAACTGGCTCGACGGGATCGAGCCCTGCCCCACGAGCACGCGATCGCCGTCATGGCGCACGAACTGCTTCGGCGCAGTCGCGGGCGAGAAGCGGTCCGGCACCGGCCCGTTGCCGACCGGGATGCCGAAGTCGGGGGTGCCGTCCTCGCGGTAGTAGATGCGCTGGACGCGGGTGTGGCGGTTCGGGTCGAACAGCGGATCGCCGGTGATCGCCTTGTAATCGCGGCCGTGGTAAACGAGCACGTCGCGGCCCTGCTCGTCGACGGTGAAGCTGTTGTGGCCGGGGCCATAGACGCTGGTCACCTCCGAGCTCACGAACACCGGCTGCGGCGACTTCACCCAGCTCTTGGGGTCCATGATGTCCGCATCGTCGCGCGCGGTCAGCATGCCCAGGCTGTAGCGATCGTCGGTGGCGCTCGCCGAATAGGTCATGAACAGGCGGCCGTTGCGCGCGAGCACCGCCGGTGCCTCGGCGACCTTGAACCCGCGGATCTCCCAGTCGAGCGTCGGCACGGTCAGGCGCACGGCCTTGGCGCCGAGCGTCAGCGGCGTCTTGAGCGGCGCCAGATAGAGGTTGGAGTTGGTCTCGATCCCCGGCTCGCGCTCTGCCCAGCAGAAATAGGAGACCCCGCGATGCTCGAAGATCGTCGAATCGAGGTTGAAGCCGTCGAACGGCGACTCGAACTTGCCGAGCACCTTCCAGTTGCCGGTCATCGGATCGGGGCCGTCGCACACGATCGCATAGGTGCGGATGCGGAACACGTCCTCGCCGCCGCCGCTGGGGCCGGCTGCGAAATACATGATCCACTTGCCCTGGAAGAGGTGCAGTTCGGGCGCCCAGAGGAAGCCGGACATCGGGCCGGTGGCTTCGTGGCGCCACAGCACGCGCTCCTCAGCGGTGGCAAGGCCCGCCAGGGTGCGCGAGCGGCGCAGCACCAGCCGGTCATACTCCGGCACCGAGCCGGTCAGGTAATAATAGCCGTCGGTGTGGCGGAACACCTGCGCATCGGCGCGCTGCTTGACGAGCGGGTTCACCGGCACCGGGGCGGCGGGAGTGGTACCGGGTGCGCGCATGCCGGCGACTGCTGTCTGGGCGGCAGCGACGCTGCCGGCGGCACCGGCGAGGAAGAGGCGGCGGTCGAGATGAAGCATGTCGGCTCCCTGGATTCGGCGAGAGGAGGTCATTGGGCGGCGACGGGCCAGCCGTCCGCGCCCCAGGTGACGGGAGCGATGCGCAGCGTGGGCGCGCCGTTCTTCTCCCGATCATAGGCGTGGTAGACCACGTAATCGCGGCCGTCCTTGTCGTGCAGCCAGCCGGGGTGTCCGGGGCCGCGGAAGCGCTGCTTCTCTTCGAGATCGGCGCGCAGGAAGATCGTGCCCTGCCCCTGCATCAAGGAACTGCCGTCCTTGCCGAGATAGGGCCCGGTGATCTCCTTCGAGCGACCGACCACGGTGTAATAGGTGCTGTTCACGCCCTTGCAGCAGTAATCATAGGACACGAGCAGGTAGTAGTAGTCGCCATGCGGCACGATGAACGGCGCTTCCACCGGTGCCGCCGCGCCCGCAGGCGCCATGCGGCGCGCGATCGAGAAGCGCTTTTCCTTCGGGTGGAGGAGCTTGCCGGTCTTCTTGTCGAGCTCGAACAGCTTGATGCCGCTCCAGAAGCTGCCAAGTGAGAGCCAGTGGCGGCCCTGGCGGTCGACCACGAAGTTCGGATCGATGGCGTTGAAGTCGTCGCTGGGCATCGACTGCACCACCAGCCCCTCGTCGCGCCAGGCGAACTTGGGCGACTTCGGATCCAGCGTGGCGTTGGTCGCCATGCCGATCGCCGAGCGGTTCGAGCCGAACGTCGACACGGAGTAATAGAGCCGCCAGCGGCCGTTCACGAACGCGATGTCGGGCGCCCACATGCCGTTCGTGCCCGGCACCGCCTTGGGCGCCCAATCCGGCATCTTCGTGAACACGGGCGCACCCGCGGTCCAGTGGATCAGGTCCGGCGAGCTCTTGGTCTCGACCAGGCGATCGCCGTGGCCGGTGCCGAAGACGTAATAGGTACCGCCCTCGCGCGCGATCACGGGATCGTGGGTGGGGATGAGGTCACCGGTCAGCCGCTCGTTGAGGCTGGGCGTCTGCTGTGCCGGAGCAGCGGCAGCGCCGAGCGCGAGTGCGGCTCCCAGTAGAAGCGACCGTATCATCCTCATCCTCTCCTCCACCGGTGCTCCTGCGACAGCAGGAGCCCGGGGCTTCCATGCATTCCGCTTGTGGCCCTGCGCCCCTGCCTGCGCAGGGGCACAAGGTTTACTGGAGTTCCAGCACCACCACCGACTTTGCCGGCAGCGTCACCGTCAGCGTGCCGCCGTTCACCTGCGCGCCGTTGAAGGCGGCGGGCTTCACCACTTCGGGCGCGTCGAAGGTGTTGTGCGCGTTGATCGCGGGCGCGGTCAGCACCCGGCCGGTCACCGAGCCGGCGGTGATGCCGTCCAGGTTGACCGTTACGGTATTCGCCTGGTTCGGATCGAGGTTGGACAGGCCGATGTGGACCTTGCCGTCCTTGCCCCGCACTGCCGAGCCGCTCACCGCACGCATGGTGAACTGGTTCTTGTTGTACCAGGGCGCGTTGATCGTGATCGGCAGCACGGTCGCGTCCTGCCAGGGCTTGTACATCTCGAACACGTGGTAGGTCGGCGTCAGCACCATCTTGCCGCCGTCCGTCAGGATCATCGCCTGCAGCACGTTCACCATCTGCGCGATGGCGGTCATGCGGACGCGGTCGGCATGCTTGGCGAAGATGTCGAGGTGGATCGAGGCGATCAGCGCGTCGCGGAGCGTATTCTGCTGGCGCAGGAAGCCCGGATGCGTGCCCGCATCCTGGGCATACCAGGCGCCCCATTCGTCGACCGCCAGGAAGATGCGCTTCTGCGGATCATACTTGTCCATGATCGCGCTGTGCTTGGTGATCAGCTCGTCCATGCGCCACGCGCCGGCAAGCGCATCGGCCCAGCCGTTCTCGTCGAAGTCGACCGCAGGCGCCCGCGGCGGCCAGCCGCCGGCGGGGTGGACGTAGTAATGGAGCGACACGCCGTCGAGCTGCGGCGCGGCCACGCGCATCATCGTCTCGGTCCAGTTATAGTCCTCGACGTTCGCGCCGGCGGCGATCTTCATGATCTTGGTGCCGGCCGGCGCCTTGATGAAGGTCGCGTAGCGGCGGGTCTCGTCGGCCGCGAACTCCGGCCGCATGTTGCCGCCGCAGCCCCACAGCTCGTTGCCGACGCCGAAGAACGGCACCGCCCAGGGCGCCTTGTGGCCGTTCCTGGCGCGCTCGTCGGCGAGGCTGCCGGCGGGCGAGGTCATGTATTCGACCCACTCGGCCATCTCGCGCGGGGAGCCGTTGCCGACGTTGCCCGCGACATAGGCTTCGGCACCGACCTGGCGCAGCAGCTCGAAGAACTCGTGCGTGCCGACCGTGTTCGGCTCGGTCACGCCGCCCCAATGGGTGTTGATCTTGACCGGACGCTTGTTCTGCGGGCCGATACCCTCGCGCCAATTATATTCGTCGGCGAAGCACCCGCCCGGCCAGCGGATCACCGGCACCTTCAGGTTGCGGAGCGCCGCGACCACGTCGTTGCGGAAGCCGTTGGTGTTCGGGATTTTGGAATTCTTGCCGACCCACAGCCCCTCGTAGATGCCGTGGCCCAGATGCTCGGCGAACTGGGTGAAGATGCGGCGATCATAGGTCGGCCCGGGCTGGTTGCCCGCGATCGAGACGGTGGCGGTGCCGGCGGCCGGCGGCTGGCTGGGCGCGCTCTGACCAGGAGCGGTCTGGGCGCCTGCGGCGAGCGGGGCCGCCGAAAGCATCAGCGCGAGCGCTGCGCGACGGAGGGTCCGGATCATGGGTCGTCTCTCCCTTTGCTGCCGCAGCCGGAGCTACAGCCTGGTTCCCACCCTCTCATGGGGTGCACGACGGCCGGCGAAACGCGCGTCCGTATTACTCGGACATATTGCAACGACCGCTTTGACGCAATCGCGTAGGGGCAGCAGCAATGGAACGTAAAACGGGCGGGGTGTCGCCACCCCGCCCGCTAGGAGACCCCGATGGAGGCCGCCGTCAGGCGACGCTGAGGCCCACCTCCACGTTGTTGCGGGTCGCGTTCGAATAGGGGCAGATCTGGTGCGCGGCTTCTACGACCTTCTGCGCCTCGGCACGATCGACCCCGGGTAGCGTCACTTCCAGGTCGGCGGTGATGCCGAAGCCGCCTTCGGAACGCGGGCCGATGCCGACGGTCGCAGTAATGCTGGTTTCCGCCGGGACCCGCACCTTCAACTGCTGGCCGGCGACCTTCAGCGCGCCCAGGAAGCACGCGGCATAGCCGGCTGCGAACAGCTGCTCGGGATTGGTCCCCTCCCCGCCGGCGCCGCCGAGCTCCTTGGGCGTCGCCAGCTGAACTTCTAGGCGGCCATCCTCGGTACGGGCGCGACCATCGCGTCCCCCGGTTGCGGTGGCGGAGGTGCGATACTTCACGTCGACGGGCATATGCTGACTCCTGTAAAACCCTTATTGCGATAAGCAATATGGAACGCGTGCCGCCGCTTGTCCAGCGACTTTCGTTATCGCGATAAGACTCGTCTTACGGGTCGGCGCGCAGTGGCAACTGCGCATGGCTCTCACCTGCTCCGGCCAGGCGCTAACGGAGAGGATCGCAGGGCGGGGCCGGCTCGGTGGACGGCGTGACCCGCGTCGGTCGACGGGTGAGCACTTCCCACTCCTGGACCGCCATCGCCGCGTTCGTTTCGTCGGCACGCGTGGCCTGGAACACCGCGCGCAGGCACCGGGTCCTGACGGGCACGAACCGCGTCTGCTGGAAGGCGCCAGCGGCGGTGCCATAGCGGTCGGCGCGCGGAACCGGCCTCCAGCTGCCGTCCCAATAGTCGATGCGCCAAGCCGCGGGCGCCGCGATGCCCGCCTGCCGGTCGGCGAAGAACCAGATGCGGGATTCCTGCACCGTCACCGGCTTGGGCCAGCGGTATTCGATCCACTGCTGCGGCGGATTGGCAGCCGCCGCGCTGCCCCACATCTCGGGCGGCAGGGGTGACGCGCGGATGGCGCCGTCGTTGAGCGCGCGCAGCCAGTAGCGCACCGGGATCGGCTCGTTCGAGGCGGCGGGCGTCGCGGCAGGGGCGATGTTGCGGCTGGGCGGCGGCACCGGCTGCGGGCTGCGGGTCGGCACCACCGGGCGGATCGCGGGTGGGCTGACGCTGTCGTCCCACTCCAGCCGGTCGATCGCGACGCTGCGGCGGAAGTGCCCGCCGCCCGCGCCATCTGCGGTGTGATAGGCGAGATACCATTGCCCGCGATACTCGACCGCGCCGGGATGCGACGTCGTCGAGGACACCGGTTTCAGCACGGTGCCGCGATAGGTCCAGAGCCCCAGCGCCGTCGGCGCGGTGCCATAGGCGATGCACGCGTGGTAGAGCGTCGGCGTGCAGGGCGAGTCCGGCCCGGCATTGTTGCCCGCGTAGAGCAGGTAATAGACGCCCTTGCGCTTCATCAGCCACGGCGCCTCGAAGAAGCCGGTCAGCGCAGTCACCGCGACTTGGTGGCCCTTGGGCGTCACCATGTCGCGCTCCAGCTCGATGCCGCGCAGCTTCCCGAACGTCCCCCAATAGAGATAGACGCGGCCATCGTCGTCGACGAGCACCGTCGGGTCGATGTTCTGGATGGTGTTGGGCTCGGGCACGCGCTGCGACACGATCGGGCCTGTGGGATGCGCGTCCACCCAGGGACCGGTCGGGCTGTCCGCCACGGCGACGCCGATCGCGAAGCCGTCCCTGGCGTCGGTGTTCGCCTCCAGCACCGGAGCGTAGAGATAGAGCCGGCCGTCCGGGCCCTTCACGATCTGCCCGGCATAGGCGCGGCCGGGCTCGGCCCAGCGGAAGATGCCCTCGGGCGTCGCGACCGCGGGATAATGGGTCCAGGCGCCCGCCGCCGGGTCCTGCGTGGCGAGCAGCTGCCACTCGTTCATGATGAAGTCGTTGACGTCCGGAGGCGTCTCGTCGCGGCCGGCGAGGATGTAGAGCGTGTCGTCGATCACCACCGGCGCGGGATCGGTCGAATAGAAGCGACCGCCGGCGAGGATCGGGTTGCCGGCGCTCTGCACCGGCACGCCCTGTTGCGCGGCGGCCGGCCACGCCGCTGCGAGCAGCGCCAAGAGCGCGACCGGCCGAGCCGCGCGCATGTTATTCCTCGTCCGGGTACGGCCCCTTACCGCCTTCCGCGATCAGCTGGTCTACCCGCGCCGCCATCACCGGCAGCGGCACCGATCCGAGTTCGAGCACCGCGTCATGGAAGTTGCGGATGTTGAACTTGGGGCCGAGCGCCTGTTCGGCCTTAGCGCGCGCTTCCTGGATCGCGAGCTCTCCAAGGTAATAGGACAGAGCCTGTCCCGGCCAGGCGATGTAACGGTCGACCTCGGTCGTGATCTCGTGATCGGCCATGGCGGTGTTGTCGTGGAGGTACTTCTGCGCCTGCTCGCGGCTCCACCCCTTGGTGTGGATGCCGGTGTCGACCACCAGCCGGGCGGCGCGCCACATCTGGTAGCTCAGCATGCCGAACACGTCATAGGGCGTGTCGTACATCCCCATCTCTTCGCCCAGCGCCTCGCAATAGAGCGCCCAGCCCTCGCCATAGGCGGAGATATAGCTGTCGCGGCGGAACGCCGGCAGGCTGGTGTTCTCCGCCGCCAGCGGCATCTGGAAGGCGTGCCCCGGCGCGCTTTCGTGCAGGGTCAGCGCCGGGATCGAATAGAGCGGACGCGCCGGCAGGTTGTAGGTGTTGACGAGGTAGATGCCCGGCCCGCCGCGTCCGCCGGTGTAGAAGGGCGCGACCTCGTCCGGCACCGGCTTGATCGCGAAGCGGCTGCGCGGCAGCCGGCCGAAATACTGGCTGGCCTTGCCGTCAAAGGTCTTGGCGACCCAGGCGGCGCGATCGAGCAGGTCCTGCGGAGTCTTGGCATAGAAGCGCGGATCGGTGCGCAGGAAGGTCAGGAACGCCGGCAGGTCGCCCTGGAAGCCGACCTGCTGCATCACCTCCAGCATCCGCGCGCGGATCTTGGCGACTTCGGACAGGCCGATCGCGTGGATCTCGTCCGGCGTCTTGTCGAGCGTCGTGAACTCGCGGATCTTGGACTGGTAATAGGCCTTGCCGTCGGGAAGGTGATAGGCGTCCAGCTCCTTGCGGGCGCCGGGGATATATTCGGCGCGCAGGAACGTGAGCAGCTTGGCGTGGGCGGGCACCACCGCCTCGCGGATCGCCGCCTCTCCCTCCTTGCGCAGCGCCGCCTGGGTCGCGGCCGGGATGGTCGAGGGCATCTTGCGGAACGGCGCGTAGAACGCCTGGTCGTCGAGCGACTTCGCCTCGGCAACCTGTGCTACGCCGAGGTCGCGGCCCTTCAGCGTGATCGCAGAGGGGGTAAAGCCGCGCTTGAGGCCGGCGCGCATGTTCGCGATCTGCTGGTCATAATAGCGCGGCACCTCCCGCAGCATCGCGATGTAATTGCGATAGGCGGTCTCGTTCTCGAGCGGCTCGCGCGCCCACCCGGCGATGTCGCCCCAGAAGCTGGTGTCCGCGTTGAGCGGCTTTTCATATTCGCGGTAGCGCTGCTCGGCGAGCAGCGCGTCGATCTGCCCCTTGTAGACTGCGAAGTTGACGCGGTTGGCAGGCGTCAGCGTAGCGGGGTCGATGGCGGCGAGCGCCCGTTCGGTCGCTTCCCAGCGCTTGAGCTTTTCGGCCTGCACCTTGGGGCCGACGTCCGGCAGGCGCTTGGCGGCGCCGGCGGGGCTGTCCTCATTGGGGGCGGACTGCTGCGTGCGCCATTCCCATTCGGCCCTGTAGATCGCCTCAAACCGCTGGTCGGGGGTCTGGGCAGGCGCGGCCTGTGCCGGGGCCGCGGCAACCGCCGCCTCCACCACCGCCAGCTGCCCCATCATCAACGCTGCCCCAAGCAGAAACCGTGCCTTGCGCATGTCTAAGCCTTGCCCCCCTGTGCCAGCGCCATCAGATCGGCGTGGAGAGACGCGGGCACCCGCACGCCTTCCACCAGGCTGCGCCGCCGCGCGGCATAGCGCCGCGATCCCGGCAGGCGCGCACCCTGCGTTTCGATTGCCTCGAACATCGCCTCGGCGCGCGCGAGATGCTCGGCGACGCCCGCACCCAGGAAGCCGGCCGGGTCGATCGCGAGCACCAGCTCGCCACCGAGCGGCGATCCGCCCGCGCCGTCGTCGGCCGCCATCGATTCCTTGCTGGTCATGTCGCCGATCAGCGGCCCGGCGATCAGCTCGACCATTGCGGCGAGCGCCGACCCCTTGTGCCCGCCGAAGGTCCGCATCGCGCCTGCGAGCACGGCCGCGGCGTCGGTGGTGGGGTTGCCGTCGGCGTCATAGCCCCAATCGTCGGGCACGGGCTTGCCCGCGCGACGGTGGAGCTCGATCTCGCCGCGCGCGACCGCGCTGGTGGCAAAGTCGAACACGAACGGCTCGCGACCCGGGCGTGGCCAGCCGAAGGCGATCGGGTTGGTGCCGAACACCGGCTCCGTCCCGCCCGCCGGCGCGACCCAGGCATGGCTGGGGGTGAAGGCAAGCGCCACCAGCCCCTGCTCGGTCAGCGCCTCGACCTCGGGCCAGAGTGCTGCGAAGTGGACGACGTTGTTGAGCGCCAGCGCGGCGATGCCGAACTTGCGCGCCTTTTCCACCAGCAGCGGCTTGCCGCGTTCAAAGGCGAGCTGGGCAAAGCCGCCGCCGCCATCGACCCGCACCAGCGCCTGCGCCGGCTCGCTCACCACGGGCACCGCGTCCTTGGAAACGCGGCCAGTGGCGATGCTGCGGGTCGCGACCAGCAGCCGGTAGACGCCGTGCGAGCCGCAGCCGTCGCGCTCGCCGGAGACCAACGTCTCGGCAACCGCCGCGGCATGATCGGTGGAAAGGCCGGCGCCGGAGAGCACGCTGCGCGACAGGGTGCGGACCTCGTCCAGCGTCATCGGCACCGTGTTGGCGGGAGTGGCCTCGCTCACGTCGTCGCGCCGGGCTTCGCGGTGAACAGGCGGACGCCGAACACCGGC
Organism: Sphingomonas sp. ACRSK; assembly: GCF_022346685.1. NCBI lineage: Bacteria > Pseudomonadati > Pseudomonadota > Alphaproteobacteria > Sphingomonadales > Sphingomonadaceae > Sphingomonas > Sphingomonas sp. ACRSK. The sequence goes on from NZ_JAKRNR010000008.1 coordinate 120,607, forward strand.
CCCGCGCTGCTGCGGTCATGCGGCACGAACTTCACCTTCACGCTCTGCTTGCCCTTGGTAAGGGCCTCGGGAAGCGGATATTCGACGTCGAAGAACTTGCCCGGCTGGTCGTTCTCCAGATGCTGGGTGGCGAGCTTCACATTGTCGACGAGGATGTCGAAGTCACGCGCGCGCTCGCTACCCCAATAGCTGGCCTGCAGGACGAGCGGGCCCGGCTTCACCTTCATCGAGAATTCGAAATAGCCGCCCGAGCGCGCGTCGCGGCCGTTCCTGCCGCGGTACGAGACCGGATAGGAGATTTCGGAGGTGAGGTTGTGGTCGCGCTCCGGCTGCATCTCGCCCAGGTGCATGACGTCGACCGAGCGGGCAGCGATGTCCTTCACGCGCGCCTGTTCGGCGAGGAACGCGACCTGCTCGTTCTTCCAGCCGGCTTCGCTGAAGCGCTTGAAATAGACCGCACTGCGCCGTTCATACTGAGAATAGAAGGGCACGAAGGTCAGGTCGGCGGGGCGTAGCAGCCCCTTGGTGGCATAGGATGCGCGACCCTGGACGGGCGTGAAGGCGGCGAGCGGCTGTTCACCGACCATCGCCGGATCGACGCCCTGCCACTCGGTCTCGGCCGGGCCCAGGTCGGCGGCCAGCACCAATGGCCCGCGCACCACGGCAACCGTGTTCGGATCGCCCGGCGTCGATTCCAGCCGCAGATCGAGCGGGAAGGTGATCGCGACCACGTCGCCGGCCTTCCAGCGACGGTCCACCACGGCATAGCCGTTGCCGATCGCGGGGGTAACGGGGTGGTCGTTGACCGTCACCTGCACGGTGTCGCCGGCCCAGCCTGGGATACGCAGCGCCACGGGGAAGCGCCCGCGCTTCTGGAGCGCGGTGAGCGTCAGGCGGGCGCCGGGCTCGAACGGGTAGCGGGTCTCCAGCGCCAGCTGTGCACCGCGCGTCTGCCACTGTGCTTCGGCCGGGATGTAGAGGTTGACGATCAGGCCACCCTCGCCTTCCCAGAAGATCGCCTCGCCATGCTTGGCGTGACTCTCCATGCCGGAACCCACGCAGCACCAGAAGCTGTCCTCATAGGGTTCCGAATAGCCCCGCTTCGTGCCCGTCATCAGCGGCGTCATGTAGGTGAAGCCCCCGGTCTTGGGGTTCTGCGCCGACATGACGTGGTTGAGGTGCGCGCGCTCGTAGAAGTCGAACAGCGCGCCGTCGGGCTGCCAATGGTAGAGCTGCTGCGTCAGCTTGAGCATGTTGTACGTGTTGCAATGCTCGCACGTCTGCTCGGTGACGTGGTTGGCGATGCTGTCGGGTTCCGAGAAATACTCGCGGTCCGCATTGCCGCCGATCACATAGCTGTGATGCTGCGTCACCGTCTTCCAGAAGAAGGTGGCGGCGTTGCGCTGCTCGGGCTTGCCGGTGAGGTCGTGGAGCCGCGCCAGGCCGATGAGCTTGGGGACCTGGGTATTGGCATGGAAGTTGGCGAGCTTGTCCTCGCCCGCAACCAGCGGGTCGAGCACGCGATGGTCGTAGATCCGCTCCGCGACCGCCAGCCAGCGCTTGTCGTTGGTGCGGGCGTAGAGCTCGGCATAGCTTTCGTTAAGGCCGCCGTACTCGCAGCCCAGCAGCTTCTCCATCTGCGCGTCGTCGAGGGCTGCGAATACCCGCTCGAAATAACCGCCCAGGCCGAGGACGACCTGCAGCGCCTTGGGATTGCCCCAGGCGCCGTGGATGTCGAGCAGGCCGGCGAACAGCTTGTGCACGGTGTAGAGCGGCGACCAGCTGCCGTTGAGGTCGAAGCCGCCGGAGCGGATATCGCCCTTCATCACCTCGGGGAAGATCTCCTCCCCGTCGACGATCGTGCCGTCCTTCCGCTTGCGACCGAGCGCGCCGACATAGCCGGTGCCGCGCTTCGCCTGCGCCTCGGCGAGTTCGTCGACGATATAGTCGGCGCGGCGGCGGCATTCGGGGTCGCCGGTCTGCTGCCACGTCAGCACCAGCGCGGTCATGTAGTGGCCGAGCGTGTGGCCCGCGATCGTGTCGTTTTCCCAGCCGCCATAGATCGGCGCCTTGGGCTCGAGCCCGGCATATTTACGGAAGTTGTGGAGGAAGCGGTCGGGATCGAGCCGATGCAGATAGCCGCGGTTGACCTCGACGGCAGTCGCATAGTCGGACGGCTTGAGCCGCACCGCGGCAAGCGGTAGCGGCTTGGGCTTGGCGGGCAGCAGCGACGCGCCCGGATCCGCCACCCGCGCCATCGCGCGCGCGCCTTGCGCTGCGAAGACCAGCGCGGCTGCCCCTACCAGCAGTTCCCTACGGCTGCTCTCGATCACATGCCTATCCCGTGAAATACGGTATACGATTACGGTGCGCTTCCCGCGGCGTCAACCGCTGCTATCCTCATGGTAGCTTCAACATCGTATAATGTATTTGACCTACAGAGACTCGGCTGATTTCATGCCGATGAAAGATACTGCCGGTGCTGCACCCTTGCCGCCGCAGACTAGGAGCCCCGCCGAATGCACGTCCTGCGCACCCTGCCCCTCGTCGCTCTGTTAGCAGTCGTGCCGCTGGTCCCGGTCCTGCAGCCCGCCTGGTCCCAGGAGAAGCCCGTCAAGAAGGTCGCGAAGCCGATCGCGCGCACCGCGTACCGGACGGCGGACTTCCGGATGGAGCTGCGCAGCGACACGGGGACGCTCGCGCGTCTGTCCCCCAACGCCGAACCGGCGTTCGATTTCGTGCCAGGGGCACGGGCGGCAGAGCGGGCCGAGGACGGCTATGTCCATTTGGGCGACCTCAACCTGCGGCTGCGCACGCCTGGCGGCGCCTGGCAGGACTTCGCCTCGTCCAAGAAGCGTGCGCCGCTCCGCAAGCTCGCCGCGCGGCCGGGGACGCTCGCGGCCGCCGATATTACCGCCAGCATGGGCGCGGGCTTTCCGCTGAAGGTGGAGCGACGCTGGGCGACCGAGGGCAAGGCGGTGGCGCTGCGCTTCACCCTCACCAATCCCGGCAGCACGCCGATCGAGATCGGCGGTCTCGGCATGCCGATGGTGTTCGACAACATCATCACCGATCGCGAGCTCGACACGGCGCACGCGCAGGCGAGCTTCGTCGACCCCTATATCGGCCGCGACGCCGGCTACCTTCAGGTGACGCGCCTGAACGGCAAGGGTCCCGCGCTGCTGGTGATCCCCGAGCGCGGCACCCCGCTGGAGGCCTATCGCCCGATCGCCGAGGCTCGCCACGCCCAGCCGGGCGACATCTTCACCGACCGCAGCCCGCGCGGCCAGACCTCGGAAGGCTTCTACGACTGGACGGTCGCCAGCAAGGGCTTTGCCGACAAGGAGTGGAAGAACGCCGGCGAGCAATGGAACACGCCGACCAGCATCACCCTGGCGCCGGGCGAGACCCGCACCATCGGCGTGCGGCTGGTGCAGGCGCCCTCCATCCGCGGCATCGAGAATACGCTGGTGCAGCAGGCGCGGCCGGTCGCCGTCGGCATCCCCGGCTATGTCGTGCCGACCGACATGGACGCGTCGCTGTTCCTGAAGAGCACCCAGCCGGTCATCAAGGTCGACAGCGAGCCCGCCGGCGCGCTTGCCGCGACGCCTGCGGCGCCGGTCAACGGCTGGGCGCGCTACGCGGTGCGCGCCAGCGGCTGGGGCCGGGCGCGCCTCTCGATCACCTATGCCGACAACAGCGTGCAGACGGTGAGCTACTTCATCACCAAGCCGCTCGAACAGGCGGTGGCCGACCTCGGTCGCTTCTCGACGACGCGGCAATGGTATGACGACAAGGCCGACCCGTTCCGGCGCGGCCCCTCGGTCATGTCCTATGATCGCGAGGCGAACCGCATCGTCACGCAGGATGCCCGCGTCTGGATCGCGGGCCTGAGCGACGAGGGCGGTGCCGGCGCCTGGGTCGCGGCGATGATGAAGCAGCTCGACAATCCGGTGCGCGAGGAGGTCGCCAAGCTCGAGCGGATGGTGAACGAGACGGTGGTCGGCAAGCTGCAGGTCGTCAGCGGTCCGCAGGCGGGCGCGGTCAAGAAGAGCCTGTTCTATTATGAGCCCGGGCAGCACCCAGGCTATTACGACGAGAGCCGGAACTGGAAGAACTGGACGGCGTGGACGAAGAAGCAGTCCGACGACCTCGGCCGCTCCTACAACTACCCGCACGTCGCCGCCGGCCATTGGGTGCTCTACCGGCTCGCCCGCAACCACACCGGCCTGGTGAAGACCCATGACTGGCGCTGGTATCTGGAGCATGCCTACCAGACGACGGTCGCGATGATGCGCGACGCGCCGCATTATGCGCAGTTCGGCCAGATGGAGGGCGACGTGTTCGTCGACATCCTCAAGGACCTGAAGCGCGAAAGGATGGCGCCCGAGGCGGCCGAGATGGAGCGGCTGATGAAGGGCCGCGCCGATCACTGGAAGACCCTGCCCTATCCGTTCGGCAGCGAGATGGCGTGGGACTCGACCGGCCAGCCCGAGGTCTATGCCTGGATGCGCTATTTCGGCCACCAGCCGCAGGCCGACGAGACGCGCGAGGTGATCCTGGCCTATGACCCGGCCGTTCCGCACTGGGGCTATAACGGCAATGCGCGCCGCTACTGGGACTTCCTCTATGGCGGCAAGGTCCCGCGGATCGAGCGGCAGATCCACCATTATGGCTCGACCCTCAACGCGGTGCCGCTGTTCGACGCCTTCCGCGCGAACCCCAAGGACACTCACTTGCTGCGCGTCGCCTATGGCGGGTTGATGGGCGGCATCACCAACATCGACCAGGAGGGCTTCTCCAGCGCCGCCTTCCATTCCTATCCCGACATGATGCAGTGGGACGCCTATACCGGCGACTATGGCATGGGCTTCTTCGGCCACGCCTATGCGACGGCGACCTATCTGGTGAACGACCCGACCTTCGGCTGGCTCGCCTATGGCGGCAACCTGAAGCAGCAAGGCGGCTCGCTGCACGTCGAGCCCAAGGACAGCGCGCGTACGCGTCTGTTCGTGGCACCCGCCGGGCTGTGGCTGACGCTGGAGGCGGGCAAGATCGACGCGGCGGACTATGATCCCGCGAGCGGCCGGGTGACGCTGACGCTGTCGGGAAAGACGCGCTTCACCCCGGCGGCGCGCCTGCTGGTGGAGACCACGGTCGCGGGCGCGCGCTCCTATGCGATCGATGCCGCAACGGTGGAGCGTGGGGCCTATACGATTCCGCTGGCGGCCAGCGGCACGCGCGTGACCCTCACGCCCGGCTAGGCGAACGCGGGAGCGGCGGAGGACCGCCGCTCCCGTTCGCTCAGGAAGCAGCCGGCGGGGTCGGCACCTTCTGGGTCCCGTAGAGGCGCGGGTCCGTCGGCCCGAGCTCCAGCGGCGGGCCCATGGCCGGCGGCTCGGCGATGAATTCGAACTCGCCTTTGCCATCCATGGACGGACCCGATGCCCAGCGGCCGGTGGCGCTTTCGCCACCGCGCGAGTGCTGGAGATATTTGTACGCGAATTCCTCGCGCTGAAGTTCCTGGGGGAAGGTGATCGGGTTCGGCGTCTCGTCCAGCCCTTCGGCCTCCAGTTCCGCGATCGCCGCCAGCCACTGGTTCTGGTGCATGGTGTCGCGCGCGATCAGGTAGCTCAGCATGTCCTTCACGCCGGGATCGTCCGTCATGTTGTAGAGACGCGCGGCCTGGAGGCGGCCCTGGCTCTCGGCCGTCACGTTGAAGCGGAAGTCGGCCAGCAGGTTGCCGCTGGCGACAATATAATCGGCGGTCCAGCGGTTGCCCTGCGAGTCCACCGGCATTGCGCCGCCGCCGCTGACGATCGCGTGCTGCGGGCTCATCGCGGCGAACACCACGTCATCCACGCGCGCGCCGCCCATCACCGCGCCCACGATTGAATCCTTGGCGGCATGTTCCTGCGCTTCCACCGGAGACTGTTCGAGCAGCCGGGCAACCATCGTCGCCAGCATCTCCACGTGGCCGATCTCCTCCGTGCCGATGTCGAAGGTCATGTCGCGATACTTGATCGGGCCGCGGCTGTTCCAGGCCTGGAACATATAGCCCAGCATCACGCTGATCTCGCCCCATTGACCGCCGATCAGCTCCTGGAGCTTCTTGGCATAGAGGGGATCAGGGCGCTCGGGCGTGCAGTTGTAGGCCGCCTCCTTGATGTGGATGAACATGCGAAACTCCTCCGATTGCGGTGACGCCTGAGGAAACCTGCCGGCCTCTGGCATCCCGCAAGCGCTTCGGAGGAATTGAAGGTTCGTATCGTTGCGACGGAAGGTGCCGCGCAGCGGATGTTACGCGGACGGATTCTACTAGGTTAACTTTCACCCTCGGGCGTTGGGCGCGCGAAGATCTGCACGAGGTTCGTGTAGCGCATCGCGGTGCGGCCATGCTGATTGCGGACGGTGACGCCGATGCGCACCATGCCCCGGTCGGGCTTGGTGCGCGACCTGGTGACCTCCAGGATCTCGCGCCGTACGCGCAGGACGTCGCCTGGCCGCACCGCCTCCTCCCAGCGAAGCTCGTCCAGCTGGAGTCCCAGCAGCGGCATGTCGCCGAACGGGCTGGTCTCCACCGTATCGCGCATCACCAGCGCGGCGACATGCCAGCCGCTCGCGATGATGCCGCCGAAGCGCCCCTGCGCCGCCGCCACCGGATCGACGTGCATTGGTTGCGGATCATAGACGCTGGCGAAGGCGATCACCGCATCCTCGGTGATCGGAATCGGCCCGCCTTCCCAGCTTTCGCCGACGGACAGGTCTTCGAGGTAACGAGCAGACATGGAAGCCCTTTCAGCGGGTGCGGACCGGCGCGCCGATGTCCGGGTAGCGCTCCAGGATTGCGCTCGCCACGCCATTGGTCCAGCCGAAGCCGTCCTGCGTCGGATACTCGCCGCCGCCCCCGGGCTTGCGCTCCTCGACGTCGTATTTCTCGAGCATCTTGCCGGTTTCGGCATAGGCGGTGGCCACCGTGTCGATCCAGCGGCGCGCGATCTCGCGCGCGAGGTCCGGCTGTCCGGAGCGTTCCAGGCCAGCGATCGCGATCCACTGCAGCGGTGCCCAGCCATTGGGCGAATCCCACTGCTGGCCGGTTCGCAGCGGCGTGGTCCGCAGGCCCCCGGTCGCCAGCAGCGTCCGGCGCACCGTTGCCGCGACGGCGGCGGCCTGCCTGGGAGACGCGGCGCCCGCGAACAGCGGATAGAGCATCGCGGCGGACAGGCGCGGCGTGGCGGCGCGCGCGACGCGGTCCCAATCCGCATAGCGCCCCTCCTTCGCCACCCAGAAATAGCGGTCGAGCGCAGCGCGACGCTTGTTCGCGAATCCGGTGAACTGCGTGGCGCAGCCCTGGTCGCCGCCCGCGGTGCAGCGGCGGGCGATCGACTGCTCCAGGATCAGCATCAGGCTGTTGAGGTCCACGGGCACGATGTCGGTAGTACGGATCGAGGCGAGGCGCCGCGGATCGGCGAGCCACCGGCTGCTATAGTCCCAGCCGCTCTCCGCCCCTGCGCGCAGGTGCCGGTAGAGGGTTTCCGCCGGGCGCGACGGGTCTTCCTTCGCGGTGGCGACATCCTCGGCATAGGATTCGTCGCGCGGAAGCGGGCGATCGTCCCAATAGCGGTTGAGCAGCGTTCCGTCCGGCATGCGCACCACGCGCGCACAGGCCCCGGACGCATCCAGGCACGCGGCGCCCTGCATCCAATAGCCATGCTCGCGCTTCAGCGCCGCGAGCCGGCGCGCAGCGAGTGCGGGATCGGCATCCTTCGACAGGTCCAGCATCAGCGCGAAGAAGGGCGGCTGCGAACGGCCGAGATAGTAGGTTCGCATGCCGTTGGGGATGTGGCCGTAGCGTTCGATCGTGTCGGTGAAGTCCGCGAGCATCGATTCCACCAGCGGCTGCTGCCCGTCAACGGTCAGCCCCAGCATCGTGAAATAGCTGTCCCAGTAATAAATCTCGCGGAAGCGGCCGCCTGGCACCACGTACGGCGCCTGCATCGGCAGCGCAGAGCTGCCCGCCGGCACCGGCTCAGGCTGGCGCACCAGCGTCGGCCAGAGCGTACGGATGTGGCGGCGCAGGTCCGCGGCCTCACGATCGTTGACCCCCGGCACGACGAAGTTCTGGAGCACGAAGGCGCGCAACGCCTCCCGCGTGGTCGGCGCAGTGCGGCGATACTCCGCCAGGATCGCATCCGGCGCGCGCTTCGGCACCGCATCGACGAAGGTCTTGCCGTCCGGGAAGATGCGCCCGGTCTGCACCGCGCTGAAAAGGGGGCCGTAGAGGTCGGCAGGCGATTGCTGCTGCGCGGGAAGCGGGCTCGCGACCAGTGCCGAGAGCGCAAGCAAGCTGCCGATCAGCGAACGCGAAAGCTTCATGTCTTGTCCTCTCGTCAGCACGGACGCGCCGTCCGTGCCCAGATGCCGGTCCAAGAAGGCTGCGGCAAGCCGACGGGCCTCATCAAGGTCCGAGCGACGGAGCACCCTCCTACCCCCACGCAGATCCCTCCCGCGGCAGCTATTCCTGCCGAAAACCCCATCCGCAAGATTAGCCCTCCAGAAACCGTCCTCGCACGCCGATCCTCTGTGGCAAGAAAGCAGCAGTGAACCGGACTTGTACCTTGCACCTATCGCAGCAACTTGAATGAAGTACTATACCAGCTCTTGGGGTGAAGATCCCACATGAAGAACCGGCCGAAGTAGAGCCGGATCGTGCAAGTGTAGGGGATGAGACATGCTTGCCATATCCATTCGTCGACTGATGATCGGTACCGCTACCGGGGCGCTGATGACGGCACTCCCTGCACTCGCGCAAACAACCACGGACGGGGCGCAGACGACCGACAGCGCCCAGCGCGCCGCGCCTGAGGAGGGGCTGGTCGATACGAGCCAGCCCAATGGCGAGGAGATCATCGTCGTCGGCACGGCCGGCGGCGGCACGCGCCGGCAGGACGCCGCGTTTGCGGTAACAGCGCTTTCCAACGACGCCATTGAACGCGCGGCGCCGAACAGCACGGCCGACATCCTGCGCGCGGTGCCCGGCGTCATGGCGGAAAGCTCCGGGGGCCAGAACGGCGCCAACATCTTCGTCCGCGGCTATCCGTCGGGCGGCGATGCGCAGTTCGTCTCCTTCCAATATGCCGGCGCGCCGGTGTTCGCGCCGCCCACCCTGTCGTTCCTGGAGAATTCGCAGCTGATCCGGCTGGACGAGACGGTGCAGCGGATCGAGGCGGTGCGTGGCGGCACGGGATCGCTGTTCTCGCTCGGCCAGCCCGGACTTACCGTCAACGTCGTTCCGCGGATCGGCGGCAGCGAGTTCCACGGCTTGGCCAAGCTCTCCTACACCGATTACGACGAGATCCGCGGCGATGCCTGGGTCTCCGGTCCGCTCGACGAGGATACCGGCTTCATGGTCGGCGGCTTCTACGCCCAGGGCAACGGCATCCGCGATCCCCGCTTCCGCGCCGAAAAGGGCGGGCAGATTACGGCCAATGTCCACCATGATTTCGCCGGCCGCGGATCCGTGGAGGTCTATGCGCGCTATCTGAACGATCGCGGCGCCTGGCTGCTGCCCATCCCCGTGATCTCCGACAGCGACGGCGACATCCGCGCCTATCCCGGCTTCGATGCCGGCACCGGCACGCTGCTGGGGCCGGACACGCGGGTCACCACCAACGTGGTCGGCCGCACTCTCGACCTCCGCGAAGGCCGCGGCGCCAAGATCGTCAACACCGGTATCAACTTCGAATATGAGGTCGCCGAGGGGCTGCGGCTGCGCGAGCGCACCAGCTTCCTTGGCGGCAATGCGGATACGCTCGGGCTCGTGCCGGTCGAGGCCCCGGTCGCAGCATCCGCCATGGCCGTGACGCTGGGCGGCGCCGGCTCCACGGTGGGCGCGCTCACCTATGCAAGCGGCGGCGGCACGGTAGAGGGCGGGGCCGACGCGCGGGTGATGCGCGCCGGCATCTGGGAAGTGCGCAAGAAGATCTCGTCCTTCGTGTCGGACACGGCAGCCGAGTGGACGGCGGGCAAGAACAAGCTGACTGCCGGCTTCTTCTACACCAACTATACGTCACGCGATGCCTGGGTGCTGGGCAACCAGGTGCTGCTCGCGGCGGAACCGAACGCGCGCCGCCTGAACCTGACGCTGAACGGGGGCCGCGCCGCAACGCTCGACGGCTTCACGAGCGGCCCCGCCTTCCAGGTCCGCGCGAATTACGAGGGTGAGGACTATGCCCTCTACGCCGTCGACGAGCTGCAGCTGACCCCACAACTGCGCATCGACGGCGGCATCCGCTGGCAACGCCATGCCGTCGATGCGACGCTGCGTACGCCGGTCGCGGGCGGCAACGTCAATCTCGATGGGGATCCGCTGACGCTGTACGACAATTCCGTCACCGTACTCGGCGATCCGCGTACGATCCGCTACCGCAACGATGCCTGGTCGTGGACCGCCGGCGCCAACTACGACTTCGCCGACGAGATCGGCGTCTTCGCCCGCTACAGCCGCGGCAACAGCTTCCCGCAGTTCGACAATCTGCGCGAAGCCACGGCCGAGAACATCGCCAACGACACCGGACTGGCCGCAACCGCGGAGGTCGATACCTATGAGGGCGGCGTGAAGATCTCGACGGGGATCGCCAACCTCTATGCCACCGTCTTCCACAACAAGTTCGATGGCCTGGCGACCACCTCGCTGATCGACAATGTGCCGGTCAGTTCGAACGGCGGCGCCAAGGCGACCGGTGTCGAAGTGGAGGGTGCCGTGCGCCCGACGTCCTGGTTCAGCATCACGGCGGCCGGCACCTATCTCGACGCCACCTACCGTGACTTCTTCACCGGCAACGGCACCATCGACAACACCGGCAACCAGGTGCAACGCCAGCCCAAATGGATGTGGCGGGTGACGCCCGCGGTCGACGTGGATGTCGGCAACCTGCGCCCGTCGATCTTTGCCACGCTGCAATATACCGGCGACCGCTTCTCCGATCCGGAAAACCTGCAGGTGCTGCCGCACTTCTACCAGCTCGACGCGGGCGTCTCCCTGGAGGTGTCGCAGCGCATCCGGTTGCAGGTGACGGGCAACAACCTGACCGACGAGATCGGCCTGACCGAGGGCAACCCGCGGATCATCGGCGGCCAGGGCACGGGTCCGATTCTTGCCCGCCCGATCCTCGGTCGCTCGTTCCGGTTCAGCGCGGCGTTCGAGTTCTGACCGTGCGGGGGAGCGGCGGGAGGTCCTGAAGGGCGCACACGGATCGGCGCAACGGCGGTAGAGGGCTTGCCCGCTCTGGACACCGGGAGGTGGCCGGGCAAAGGAGCGGCAAGCTGCTCGCCTGCTGGAGGGAATGAATGCCGATATCGCCGAGCGCCGGCGCCCGGGAATTTTCCGCGCCGCGCGATCCCAAGGGACGTGGCATGCCGTTCCCCATCGCCGCTCCTCGCGCGGTTGGGCCAATGAAGCGCGCCCTCCTGGCCGCCGGTGCGGCACTGGCGTTCACGGCACCTGCGATCGCGCGGGAAAAGCCGGTCGACCTCGTCGATCCCTTCGTCGGCACCCTCGCCGATTTCGGGCAGCTCTCGCCCGCTGCCGTGGCGCCCTATGGCATGGTGCAGTTGGGGCCGGACACCGATCCTGCCAACCACGCCGGGTACGACTATGCGGCGCGCAGCCTGCGCGGCTTCTCGCACACGCGTGCGGTGGGCGTGGGCTGCGGCGGTGGCGGCGGCGACCTGCTGGTCACGCTCCTGCCGGAGAGCTCTGGAGCGCTCGTGCCGCTCGACAAGGCAAGCGAGCGTGCAGGGGCCGGACGCTACCGGGTCACCTATGCCAACGGCATCACCGCCGATATGACCGCGACCCGCGGCGCCGGCCTGCTGCGCTTCACCGTCGCCCGGGCAGGGCGCTACCTGCTCCGCTTCGATGCCGCGCACGCCTACACCCGGCGTCATACCGCCCGGCTCACCGCCGAGGGCACCGACCTGCGGGCGACCCTGACCGCCGGCACCGTCTGCGACGAGGGCGCCTATACGATCCACAGCGCGAGCCGGATCACGGTGGACGGCACGCCGCGCGCTGCCGCCGGGACGATCACCGGCAGCCAGGCATCGCTTGCCCTCGATCTGCGCCGCGGCGCCGTCGTGGAAGTGCGCACGGGTCTCTCGACCGTCGACCCCGCGGCGGCAGCAGGGGTGCGCGACACGGAGCTCGGCACCCGATCGTTCGCGACGGTGCTCGCGGGCACGCGAGCGCGCTGGCAGCGGGAACTGTCCCGCGTCCGCATCGACGCCTCGCACGAGCAGAGCGCGCTGTTCTACACGTCGCTTTTCCGGGTGATGCAGACGCCGGTCGCGATCGACGATCCCGATGGCCGCCACCGTGGCAGCGACGGCCAGGTGCACCGGTCCGCACCCGGCACCACCCGCTATGCCAGCTGGGCGCTGTGGGACAATTACCGGACCCAGATGCCGCTGATCGCGATCCTCGACCCCGATCGCGCCGCCGACATCGCACGTTCGCTGGTGGCACTCTATGGCGAGGGCAAGCAGCGCTGGTCGACCCGGACGGAGCCGTTCCTGACGGTGCGCACCGAGCATGCCGGCGTCGCGCTGCTCGACTTCTACCGACGCGGCATCCGCGGCTTCGATGCGCGTGCGGCCCTTGCCGGCATGGTACGCGAAAGCGAGACGCTGCAACGCGACACCCCGGACCAGCAGATCGAGGCCGCCTATGATGACTGGGCAGTCGCCGAGTTGGCCGGAGAACTGGGGGAGACGGCGATCGCGGAGCGCTTCCGCGCCAAGGCACTCTCCTATCGGAAGATGTGGCGCTCGGTGTTCGAGAACCTCGGGCCCGACGCCGACGTCGTCAAGGCGCGGGGCCTCTACCAGGGAACGCTGTGGCAGTACCGCTGGGCGCCGGTGTTCGACCTCGACTGGATGGTGGCGACGCTCGGCAAGGAGCGCTTTCTGCGGGAGCTCGATCGCTTCTTTGCGGACGGGCTCTACAACATGACCAACCAGCCCGACATCCATGCGCCCTGGCTCTACGCGGCGCTTGGTCGTCCGGATAAGACGCGCGACCTGGTGCACCGCTACCTCACCGAGCCGGTGGACCACCCCTACACCAACGCGGCCAAGCGCCCCGTCCCCTTCCGGGGCCGCAGCTTCGCGCTGGCGCCGCAGGGGTATGCCGACGGCATGGACGACGACGCGGGTGCGATGTCGGCCTGGTACGTCTTCGGCGCACTCGGCTTCTACCCGCTGGTGCCGGGCAAGCCGGACTTGGTCACCACCACACCGTTGGTGAGACACGCCGAAATCACGGCGAAGAACCCGCGCGGAACAAGCCGGAACTAGTCCGGGGAACAGAGCGGCGGAACCGCAGAGCCCACGTAAGCGTCTGCTCAGGACCGTCGACTGGGAAGAAGTGATGAGCTGCGGAAGGCTGGCAAGATCACCTTGTCATGCCGATCCACATGATCTCGACGAAGGCCATTGCCGTAAGAGCAATGACGGCTGCAATCCGGGGACGTGACATCGCGGCCGATGCGAAGCTGGACACCCGCAAAAACCGATGGCGTTTCGGGGGCTATGGTGATTCATTGATCAGGAGCGATGATGGAGAGCCGTGGTGGATCCCAAGTCCCTGTTCAGTCTGAGCGACCATCTTGAT